>JAFADH010000248.1 GCA_023424995.1 Bacillota bacterium
GAATGAGTGAAAGAAGGAGAAGGAGCGCCAAACGGCATCAGAGCTACATGGAAGACCGTCTGTATTATGAGAACCTGATTCGTGAGCTGTTCCTTGGGATGAACGGTAAGGTGGAAAGAAGATCACCACATTATATGGTAGTGGAACACAGTCCCTGGCTTAGCACATGGTATGGAGCGATGAAGTTATATCAAAATACAAGAAAATCTATTAATTATATGGCAGTTTCTGTCGATATATATTAATACTTAGTAAAATAATATGGTAATGTCAATATTCAGGACTTATTCCGTATGCTTTGCAGCTTTACAAAATGTGACGAAAACACTATAATTATTTATATATTTGTAATATAGGACAAAAAACGGAGAATAACGATAGATAAATTCATGGAGGTATGGGATATGCTGAAGGATGTTTTATATGGAGAAGCTGCAAAAGAGATTGAGATATTGGAATTCAAAGCCGGCGGAAATTCATACGGGGTCGAAATCAGCGATGTGAAAGAGATATTAAATCATAACAGCAAGCCGACAGCCATACCGAATGCCCATCCGTACATAGAAGGAATTATCAAGCCAAGAGATTTCATTATTTCAATTATAAATCTTACCAAGGGACTTAAGCTTGACGATGTTGATAAGGATAAGCATGACATGCTGATCGTGTCTGGAATAAATGATATGAATATCGCATTCCATGTAGACAGTGTTATTGGTATACATAAGATCATGAATAAGGAAGTCCAGGTACCGGGTAAGAAGGTATCCACTGCTCTGGAGGATGCTGTCCTTGGAGTGTTAACGAAGGATGGCAGAAGGATCGAGGTCATTGATTTCCGTGTTATTATTGCAGAGATCAATCCGAAGCTTACTTTGAAGTAATTAAGATAAAACCTATTAATAAGCCAATAGGACGGTGTATGAATGGCAAAATGCAAATTATGTAATACGGACATACCGGACGGTTCCAAATACTGTAAGGATTGTCGGGAGAAGAAGCTTCAGATGGCGAACGAATCTTATCTTGACAATCTGTTAAATTCGGTTAAAAATACGGAGTCTTCGTCAAAAGATATTTATAAGAAGAAAAATAAACCGGATACGGCTGACCCTGCCGCTGTTTCAGACCGTGCCCCTTATCTGTCGGATGAGCCGGATATACAGGCGCAGGGCTTTGATGCTGTGGATCAAAATGATATTGATGATTTTGAGCAGTATTATATCAAAGAGGATTTTCTGGATATTCCCAAGGATATCGTTATCACGGAGGAAGAGCTCTTTGGCGGGGATGCTGCGTTGGATGACCGGGCAGAGGCACCGGATCCCGCGGAGCATATGACTGCTGAAGAGGATGCGGGAGAGGAGGATATAACCTCTGCTGATGAACCTGTATTCCTGGATGAGCTCCATATGGAAGAAAGCGCTTCCGGGGAAGAGGATAATAACGTAAGCCTGGAAGAGATATCGGAATTCGGTGAAGAGGAAGACTTTGACTACGATTTAAATGATTTGTTAAATAATATTGAAACCTTTCAATCAGAGGAGGAAGACCAGTCCCGCGAGGATGGATCGCTTCCCAAGGAGGAATTGGAAGAAGAGGGATTCTCTGATTCTGATCCGTCCGGTGAGGAAGAGGATGATATTCTTAACCTGCTGAATCAGATATCTCCGGATGATCCCATGATTGAGGATGTCAAGGCGATTAATGAGCTGCTTAACGGTGCGGCCGTAAGGCCTCTGAAGGAAGCCGGACCCAGTGATGTGGGTGAAGTTTTCTCGGATGCTTTAAAGGTTGTGACCTCGTTAAATGATAATGAAGAAGCGGATATTCTGGATGCGATTCCGGACAAGCTGGATAAGAAGGCTAAAAAGGCTGCGAAGAAGAAAAAGAAAAAAGACAGGGAAAAAGTTAAGGATTCCGATGATTTAGGTGATTCTGCTGAAGAAAAGCCCAGGAAAAGCTTAATAAATCGTCTTTTTGGCAATGTAGAAGCTACTGGTAAAAAGTCAAAAACTGTGATATCATCACAGCAAGAGGAAGCTGCCGCCAAAGAAACGGCGGAAAAAAGCAGGGATAAAAGTAAGGATAAAAGCAAGGATAAGAACAGGAAGAATGCTGTTGCTGCTGAAGCCGATGCACCGGATGATAAGGATGAGGACGGCAGGAATAAAGATGCAAAGCGGAAGCAGAAGGAAGAAAAGAAGGCAAAAAAGAAACAAACCAGGGATGCAATCAGGGTTATTGATGAGATTGAAGAAGATAAGGGCAGGATTAACCGATTGGGTGCGACCATTGTGTTTGCCTTCTTCGGACTGCTCCTGGCATTGATTTTGATTGGGACCGAGACAGTATCCTATGCTTTAAGCATCCAGAATGCCTCCACATATTTTGGAAAACATAAATATACGGAAGCCTATTATGAAGTATATGGCATGGATATAAAGGATGAAGATATTGAGCTGTATTCCAAGATCATGACCGTTATGTATGTGAATAAGCAGTTGAATTCTTATAACAGCTATTATTCACTGGGCATGTATCCCCAGGCTTTGGATTCCCTGCTCAAGGGTATGAAGCGTTATAACAAATATATAGAGCTTGCAACCCTGCTGGGAATTGAAAGTGACCTTAAGTATGTAAAAAACCAGCTTCTGGCCGAGCTTGATAATGTGTTCGGCTTGTCGGAGGAGGATGCCGTGCGTATTATATCCTTCGAGAATATAACAGAATACAGTTTGGAAGTCTATGATGTAGTATTGGCAAATGAAATGAATAAAAATTAATGTCTGTAGCATGCCCTGAGACACACCTGTCAATAGGGCATGAATTATATTAACCGAAGCAACAGGAAAGGAAAGAGTGTGAATGATTGCAATTATTGATTATGATGCAGGCAATTTAAAGAGTGTGGAGAAGGCCCTGATCCATCTTGGCGAAGAAGCTGTAATTACACGGGACAGGAATCAGCTGCTTGCGGCCGATAAGGTCATACTTCCGGGAGTCGGGCATTTTGGAGATGCCATGAATAAGCTGCACCATTATCATCTAGTTGAGGTCATACAGGAAATCGCCGGGAAAGGGACGCCGCTTCTGGGCATCTGTCTGGGACTGCAGCTGCTGTTCGAGAGAAGTGAGGAAAGTGACGGAACGAAGGGATTATCCATATTAAAGGGTGATATTCTTAAGATACCGGACTGCGAAGGACTTAAGATCCCCCATATGGGATGGAATTCCCTGACGGTTACACCCGGGGCAAAGCTATATCAGGGAATCCCTGACGGCTCCTATGTATATTTTGTTCATTCCTATTACTTAAAGGCGGAAGATGAGTCCGAGGTTGCGGCAACTACCTTCTACAGCACCTTGATCCACGCATCTGTGGAGAAGGATAATATCTATGCCTGCCAATTCCATCCGGAGAAGAGCGGAGATGTAGGCCTTACCATATTGAAGAATTTTGCGGCACTGTAAAAGATACCATTTTCTTTCAGTAAACATCGCTGCCGTATTTTGATTGTCAATAAATTCGAATCATTGAATGATATAGGAGAAACCACATGTATACGAAGAGAATTATACCCTGCCTGGATGTTCATAACGGACGGGTAGTGAAGGGAATTAATTTTGTCAACCTGCGGGATGCCGGAGACCCGGTAGAAGTAGGTGCGGCATACGATAAGGCAGGTGCGGATGAGCTGGTATTCCTGGATATCACGGCATCCTCCGATGCCAGGACCATAAAGATCGATATGGTGCGCCGGGTAGCGGAGACGGTATTCATACCGTTTACAGTGGGCGGCGGTATCCGCACGGTAGAGGATTTTAAGATGATCCTTAGGGAGGGTGCGGACAAGATCGCGGTCAATACTGCTGCAATTCTAAATCCCTCCTTAATCAGTGAGGCGGCGGATAAGTTCGGCCGGCAATGCGTGGTTCTGGCAATGGATGCAAAACGCAGGCCGGATGGCTCCGGCTGGAATATATATAAGAACGGCGGACGGGTTGATATGGGGCTGGACGCGGTAGAATGGGCAATAAAGGCCTGTGAGCTTGGAGCCGGTGAGATCCTGCTGACCAGCATGGATTGTGACGGCACCAAGGACGGCTATGATCTTGAGCTGACCAGAATCATTAGTGAGAATGTTCCGGTTCCGGTAATCGCTTCCGGCGGGGCGGGTAAGATGGAGCATTTTTATGATGCCTTAACGGAAGGCAAGGCTGATGCAGCCCTGGCAGCAACTCTGTTCCATTACAAGGAGATGGAGATCAAGGACTTAAAGCACTATCTGCGGGACAGGGAAGTCAGTGTAAGACTTTGATTATATTCCTGCCGCAGGAGAAAAAAGCTTTACAATAATTAAAAAGGAAGTGGATTATTATGGGAGCGATCAATAACGATTGGTTGGGAGCAATTGGTGCGGAGTTCAAACTGCCTTATTATTCAGAGCTATATCAATTTGTCAAATCAGAATACAGCCGGTATACCATATATCCGAATGCGGAAGATATCTTTAATGCCTTTCATTTTACTCCGCTCAGCCAGGTGAAGGTTGTCGTTCTGGGACAGGATCCCTACCACGGTGCGGGACAAGCTCATGGCTTATGCTTCTCCGTTAAGCCGAAGGTCGAGATACCGCCGTCCCTTGTGAATATCTACCAGGAGCTTCAGAGTGATCTTGGCTGCTATGTTCCCAACAACGGATATCTTGAGAAATGGGCGAAGCAGGGTGTCCTTCTCCTGAATGCGGTTCTTACGGTTCGGGCGCATCAGGCTAATTCCCATCAGGGGAAAGGCTGGGAACGCTTCACGGATGCCGTAATCCAGGCAGTGAACCTCCAGGACCGCCCCATTGTATTCCTGCTGTGGGGCAGACCTGCACAGATGAAAAGATCTATGTTGAACAATCCGAAGCACCTGATCCTGGAAGCGCCTCATCCGAGTCCTCTTTCCGCTCACCGGGGCTTCTTTGGATGCAGGCATTTCAGTATGGCCAATGATTTTCTTAAGAATAACGGAGCCGGGCCAATCGACTGGCAGATAGAGAATATATAAGCAAACCGGCAGCTGATACATAGCGCTATTAACTTGTAACAGGCAGTACTGATAGCAATAGTGCTGACTGATTTAATAATACGGGTATATTCAGGTTCTGTAATAGATGTCGGGGTGTATCAATAAACACACTTCCAACATTTTATTGACACAGAGCCTATATTAAGAGAATGATATGCTCCCCTTGTGATGACAGTAAGGTCTGAACTGTACATTGCACAGGGGAGCATTTTTTATGCATTGCCACAATAAAGCCCGCAGTAATAATTGCATATATTTACTAATTATAGGAATAATAAACTTAAATTATGTAAATGAATATCCTTTATCAGGAGATAGCAGGATTGATATGAAGCGTATCACCGTAACCAATTAGCGATCGAGGGTACATTGCTGATATATGAAATTGTTGATATATGAATAGGAAGAGAAAGGTTTGGTGAAATAATTATGAAGAACGGAGAGAAAGGCTTGTCTGCATGGCAGCTTACCATGATGGCGCTGGGCTCTGTGGTCGGAGGGTCCTTTTTCCTGGGCTCCGCCGTGGCGATTAAGGCGGCGGGACCGGCTATTGTGATATCATTTATCTTAGGCGGAATCCTGATTTACTTTATTCTTTATGCATTATCCGAGATGACGGTGGCAAATCCGGATTCCGGCTCCTTCTATACCTTTACTGCCAAAGTGTTCGGACCGGGGGCAGGCTTTGTAGTAGGATGGGTCTATTGGACCGGCATGATCCTGGCTATGTCCAGTGAAGCTACGGCCGCTTCCATCCTGGTCAGGGAATGGTATCCGGGTGTGTCAATACCCGTGCTGGGCAGCGTCATTATCATTGCCACTACCCTTTTGAATCTTCTGGGAGCGGATAAACTCAGCAAGCTGGAGAGCAGTCTGTCAATTATAAAGGTATTTGCGGTTATTGCTTTTATCGTCCTTGCAGTCCTGCTGATTGCGGGATTGATCAATGGAACCGGAGCGCCCGGCAATGGGGCGGGAGCGATTGGTGCGGGCGAGCTGGTCAGAGAACCGTTCATGCCGGGAGGAATAAGAAGCATCGCCGGAAGTATGCTGATCGTCATCTTTTCCTATGCGGGCTTTGAGGTGATCGGGCTGGCTTCCTCGGAAGCCCGCAATCCCAATAAGACGATTCCCAGGGCAATTTTGTATACGGTAATCAGCTTGGTGGGATTATATGTCATATCCGCCATTGCACTATTGCCCCTGATCCCCACTGCGGAGCTTACGGAGGATGTAAGTCCCATGGTAGCCGCCCTAAGCCGATGGGGCATGGGCTGGGCAGGTACTGTGATCAATTTCATATTACTGACCGCCATACTTTCAACCATGCTGGCTTCCATGTTTGGGCTGGGGAGAATGATACGGTCACTGGCGGATGAGGCTCATGCGCCCGGTTTCTTAAAAGAAAAAACCGATGTGCCTTACCGCGGGATTATATTCTCCGGCATCGCCATGCTGGCAGGGTTGGGAGCAGGCCTGTTATTCCCCAGTGTCTACCTGTTTCTGATCAGCTCCGGAGGTTTTGCCACCATGTTGACCTATGGAGCGATCATGGCGACACACATTCGCTTCCGCAGATGCAACGGATGCCCTCCGGAAGGCAAATGCCAGATGCCGGGTTTTCCCTATACCTCGTGGATCGCATTGCTTTCTATTATAATTATTATCTTCAGCATGCCCTTCATCGCCGGACAGACCTCCGGATTGATCGCCGGTGTGGTTATGACGGTGCTCTTTGCAGTGATCTATATGCTTATGAAATACATGGATAAAAAAGAGAGAAGGAGCAGGAAGCCGCTGAACCGGCAGCAGCTTCAATCAAAATACGCACACGAATTTGCAGATGAACTTGGACAGCTGGACAAACACACCAGGCCGCATCCCCGAACACGAACCGGTTCCGGCAGGAAGCCGCATACGGATAAAAGGAGAGCCGGCTTTGACGAAGATGACGATGAGGAAGAGGATGAAGAAGAAGGATACGAGTAAACTGTAATTGAATTCAGTCATTAATTATACGCAGATACCAAGCGGTAAATATTCGTTCAATTTACCGCTTGGTACCTTTTTATGCTTTATTCATATTTTTATTTGCTGTCGCCAGCATCAGCTTGATCCGGTTCAGCTGGTTTACTTCACTGGCACCGGGATCATAATCCACAGCCACTATATTTGCCTCCGGGTGCTGTTTACGCAGCTCCTTGATAACACCCTTGCCGACGATGTGGTTGGGCAGGCAGGCGAAGGGCTGGGTACATACGATATTATTAACACCGGAATGTATTAATTCCAGCATCTCACCGGTCAGGAACCAGCCTTCCCCGGTCTGGTTGCCGGTGGATACTACGGGCTCGGCATAGTTGGCCAGCTTCTTGATGTGAACAGGCGGGATGAAGCGTTCGCTCTTAGCCAGGGCTTTCTTCGCCGGCTTACGAAGCTGCTCCAATGCCCATATGACCAGATTGCCGATCCGGGCGGAGGATTTCTTCTTGCCGAGATACCTTGCCTTAAAATTATTATTATAGGAGCTGTACAGGAAGAAGTCCAGCAGATCCGGAACCACTGCCTCCGCACCTTCCGCTTCCAGTAATTCCACCAAATAATTGTTGGCTGACGGCAGGAATTTCACCAGGATCTCTCCGACTACTCCCACCCGGGGCTTCTTTAGGTCTTCAACAAGCGGAAGCCGGTCGAAATCCCTGATAATCTTTTTGATATTACGCCTGTATTCACCCCAATGACCACCCTTTTTGAGGCTTTCTATGCAGAGCTTGCGCCATTTGTCATGAAGCGCATTGGCGGAACCGGGGATCTTCTCATAAGGTCTGGTACGGTACAGTACGCGCATGAATACATCGCCGTATACCAAGGCCTGCATAGCGGATATTAATAATCTCGGAGTAACTTTAAGTCCGGGATTTTTCTCAAGGCCTGCGGCACTCAGGGAGATGACGGGGATCTGGGACATACCCGCCCTCTCCAGGGCTCTTCGTATGAAGCCGATATAGTTGGTGGCGCGGCAGCCGCCGCCGGTCTGTGTGATCATAACGGCAACCTTATTCAAGTCATATTTGCCGGATAGGAGGGCATCCATAATCTGACCGACTACCATCAGGGAAGGGTAGCAGGCATCATTATTAACATATTGGAGTCCCACATCCACCGCTCTGCGGTTATCATTGGGCAATACCTCCACATGATAGCCGCCGCTGCGAAGCGCGGGTTCCAGAAGGTCAAAATGAATGGGAGACATCTGCGGCGCAAGGATGGTATAAGTGGATCTCATCTCCTCCGTGAAGATGACTCTGTGATGAGCGGAGGATTGAAGCGTTCCCTGGATATGCCTGGTTTCCCGCTCACGTACTGCGGATAGCAGGGAACGGATCCGGATTCTGGCTGCCCCCAGGTTATTGACTTCATCTATCTTAAGAACAGTATAGATCTTACCGGATTTTATCAGGATATCACTTACCTGGTCCGTGGTAACGGCATCCAGGCCGCAGCCGAAGGAGTTCAGCTGGATCAGCTCCAGGTTCGGCTGGGTCCGTACATAGGAAGCAGCCGCATATAATCTGGAATGATACATCCACTGGTCCACCACGATGGTAGGACGGTCCACCTTACCCAGATGGGAGACGGCGTCCTCGGTAAGTACTGCCGCTCCGTAGGAGTTGATGAGCTCCGGAATACCATGATGAATCTCAGGATCGATATGGTAGGGGCGGCCGGCCAGAACGATACCCTTTCGTCCGGTTTCCTTCAGATAGCGTATCGTCTCTTCCCCTTTCTTACGCATATCCTCTCTTGCCGCCAGCATCTCGGTCCAGGCGGCAGCGCAGGCTTTCTTAACTTCTGCCGCCGTAATATCAGGCTTGGCACCGGGCTTCGAAGCGAAGAGCTCAACCAGACGCTTGCTTAATATTTCTTCGCTTTCGAAGGACATGAAAGGGTTCTCGAATTTTATACCGGGATCTTTTAATTCCTCCACGTTATTCTTGATATTCTCAGGATAAGAGGTAACGATGGGACAATTGTAATGATTGTTGGTGCCGTCTACTTCCTTGCGTTCAAAGGGTATACTGGGGTAGAAGATATATTTCACACCCTTATCAATCAGCCATTTGATATGTCCGTGAACCAGCTTTGCAGGATAGCATTCGGACTCGCTGGGGATGGATTCTATGCCCAGCTCATAGATTTTATGGGTGGAGGTAGGAGATAATACCACCTGATAACCCAACCCTGTGAAGAAGGTATGCCAGAAGGGATAATTCTCATACATATTAAGAACCCTGGGAATTCCTACGATGCCTCTGGACGCCTGCTCCTTGGTTAAGGAAGGATAGTTAAAATAACGGTCTAATTTATAATCAAACAGATTAGGAATATTAAGCGCATTCTTTTCCTTGCCGAGACCGCGTTCACAGCGGTTGCCTGAGATGAACTGCCTGCCGCCGGTGAATTTATTAATGGTCAGCAGGCAGTTGTTGGTACAGCGCCTGCAGCGTGCCAGAGAAGTCTCGAAGGTCAGGGTATTGATCTGGTCGATGGTCAGCATGGTGCTTTCCCCGCCCTCATAATGCTCCCTGGCGATCAAGGCCGCGCCGAAAGCGCCCATGATACCGGCGATGTCCGGCCTTACTGCTTCACAGCCGGAGATGGTCTCAAAGCTGCGAAGTACGGCATCATTATAGAAGGTACCGCCCTGAACTACCATCTTCCTCCCAAGGTCCTTCGGATTGGTGATCTTGATAACCTTATATAAAGCATTCTTAATGACAGAATAAGCAAGGCCGGCAGAGATATCCGCTACGGTTGCTCCCTCCTTCTGTGCCTGCTTTACCTTGGAATTCATGAATACGGTGCAGCGGGTACCGAGATCGATGGGATTTTTGGCGAATAAGGCAACCTTGGCAAAGTCCTGTACCTCGTAATTCAAGGATTTGGCAAAGGTCTCGATGAAGGAGCCGCAGCCGGAGGAGCAGGCCTCGTTCAAAAGTACATTATCGACGGTGTTATTCTTTATCTTTATGCATTTCATATCCTGCCCGCCGATATCCAGGATGCAGTCCACTTCGGGCTCGAAGAAGGCAGCAGCATGATAGTGGGCCACAGTCTCGACCTCACCTTCATCCAGAACAAGAGCAGACTTTATTAAAGCTTCACCATATCCGGTGGAGCAGGAGCGCACAATATTCGCTTTCTCCGGAAGAAATTCATAGATCTCCTTCAGGGCACGGATCGTAGTTTTCAATGGACTGCCGTTATTATTGCTATAGAAGGAATAGAGCAGGGAGCCGTCCTCACCGACCACTGCTACCTTGGTAGTGGTAGAGCCTGCATCGATCCCCAGGAAGCAATTCCCTTCGTAATCAGACAGGTTCCCCTTCTTAACGGTATGTACGGAATGCTTATCCAGGAATTCTTTATATTCCTCTTCATTTTTGAATAAAGGTGTCATCCGGTTTACTTCAAAATCCAGCTTGATCCCCCTGGAGAGCATCCGGTATAGATCGGATACCTTCGTCTGTGCTTCGGGTTTTGCATTCATGGCAGCGCCCAAGGCTGCAAACAGATGGGAGTGCTCCGGAGCGATCACTTGGTCTTCGGTAAGCTTCAGAGTCCGGATGAAAGCATTCTTTAATTCGCTCAGGAAATGCAGCGGACCACCCAGAAAGGCTACATTGCCCCGGATCGGCTTACCGCAGGCAAGACCGCTGATGGTCTGATTCACCACAGCCTGGAAGATGGAAGCGGACAGATCCGGCTTGGTAGCGCCCTCATTAATCAAAGGCTGGATATCGGACTTGGCAAATACTCCGCAGCGGGCTGCGATGGGATAGATCGCCTGATAGCTCTTTGCATACTCATTTAAACCGGAAGCATCGGTTTTCAGCAGGCTGGCCATCTGGTCGATGAAGGAACCGGTGCCGCCGGCACAGATACCGTTCATTCGCTGTTCGATGCCGTTGGTAAAGTATATGATCTTGGCATCCTCGCCGCCCAGCTCGATCGCTACATCCGTATGGGGCGCATAGTCCTGAAGTGAGGTGGCTACGGCTACCACTTCCTGAAGGAAAGGAATATCCAGGTGCTTTGATATGGTCAAGCCGCCGGAGCCGGTAATTACGGAGGACACCGTTATATCACCGAGTCCTTCCTGTGCCTTTTTCATCAAGCCTGCCAATGTTTCCTGTATATTAGCAAAATGACGCTCGTAATCGTAGAAGAGTATTTCATTTGCTTCATTTGTGATCACTATTTTAACGGTCGTCGAACCGATATCAATACCTAATCTTCCATTTGTAATCACGTTAAACTACCTCCATGTATAAAGTAGAGGTCTCTAAAAGCCTCTACGTTTCTCTCTTTGAATAGCAAGAATATATGTCAGGTCCGTATAGGTACGGACCGGGTTCGTAAGATGAACTTTATTTATTATACGACACTAATTTAGGAAGTTCAATAACATAATTCTCCACAATAATAAAGGAAATGTAAATTAAATCTTAACAATTATATGCCGAACCAATTAGGAATATCAGAATATATTATATGGTAAGCCGGCAATTATGTGAAATGGAAGGGGCAACTATATGTATTGTATCAACTATGTAATCCAGCAGGGTGATACACTCTATAGCATCAGCAGAAGATACGGCGTCAGTGTCAATGCACTTATGGACGCCAATCCTCTGGTCAATGTATACAGTCTGAACGTGGGCACGACATTGTGTATTCCTGTAAGCATGCCCAGCAATAATCTCAGGGATTTTACCACATACCTGGTTGAAGAAGGGGATACCCTGGGCAGCCTTATGGAACGAAGCGGAGCCAGTCTGGCAGATTTAATGCAGTTTAATACCTTGCAGGAATTCTACCTGGAACCCGGGACTACACTGCGAATACCGATTTTGGAAGAAGGAGAAAGCGGTATTACATTATGAACAGGGAAAAGCTCCCTGACTGCCATATGCGGAAGGGAGCTCATTTTTATACTGTATTCCTGCGCACATCGCCTGCGCGTCTAAGTTGGAGCAAGGATTGCCCAGGCACAAAACTTGTGAAGCTGAAAGGGAATTTGTCTCAAGCTCTGCCTCCTGGGAATATGTCATAACGTAAGACCGGGAGTTTGTTTTTCTCCTGTATAGATACACCGGTAAAAGTGAAACATAAATATAACAAATATTGTTTTGTTTGACAAAGGAAGGATAAAACAATATAATAACCTTGTCTAAGAATGCCTGTGGAAGGACAGCCTTAGGGGATCAAGTCACACAAACAGGACAAGTTTTATTGATTAAATAGGTAAGGATGTGGTAAGGATGGAAGCCGGGCCCGGTAGTAGTCACGAACGCAGATTTGAACATAATATTATACGGACTGCTGTGAGCAGTGTAAATATGCAGGGCGATATGGCTGGAAGTTCTCCCTTTCGGTTGTAATGCATATTTCCACCGCTGACAGGCAGTGGGAAGGAGCATTTATGATCGATATTTTTAGAACAACGGAAAGCTCTCTGCAGAGGCTGACAGAGATTACGGAGGGCTGCTGGATTGCCATGACGGCGCCGTCTGCCACGGAGCTTATGGAGATTGCGGAAGCGACAGGCATCGACATTGATCACCTGAGAGCTCCATTGGATGAAGAGGAGCGTGCGCGAATTGAGGTTGAGGATAACTATACTTTGATTCTGGTAGATATTCCTACGCTGGAGAAGAGGAACGATAAGGACCGTTATATCACGATACCGCTGGGTATCATCGTTGCGGAGAACTATATGATAACTGTCTGCCTGGAGGAGAATCCCGTGTTAAAATGCTTTATTGACGGGCGCGTCAGGGATTTTTACACCTTTAAGAAGACCAGATTCATTCTCCAGATCTTATACCGGAACGCTTCCACCTTCCTTCAGTATCTGCGTTCCATCGACAGAAAAAGCGAGGAGATTGAACGCAAGCTGCATATATCTACTCAGAACAGAGAGCTGATCGAATTATTGGAGCTGGAAAAGAGTCTGGTATATTTTACGACCTCCTTACGGTCCAATGAGGTAGTATTTGAAAAAATGTTAAAGCTGGAAACCATCAAACACTATCCCGAAGACGAAGATCTTCTGGAGGATTTGATTATTGAGAATAAACAGGCCATTGAGATGGCGAATATCTATAGCGGGATATTAAGCGGAACCATGGATGCTTTTGCTTCCATTATATCAAACAACCAGAACATCGTAATGAAATTCCTGGCGGCAGTCACCATCGTGCTCTCCATACCCACCATGATCGCCAGCTTTTACGGAATGAACTTTGTGCATATTCCCGGGAATGACAATCCCATCGGGTTTTATATTATCGTGAGCGCGGCTCTGGTGATTGCGGCAATTATCGTATTGATATTCAGGAAGAAGAAGGTATTCTGAACATGAAAAACCCTGCGTCATGTGATTTATGTTATTGCATGGATACCAGGCAGGATAGGAAAGGCATGAGTGTGTATGAATATATTGAATAAACTGGAACGAAAATTTGGACGTTATGCAATCCATAACCTTATGAAATACATTGTAATCTTATATATTGCCGGATTATTAATCGGATTGCTGCCCTATAATCTGTCAAGCTATCTGTACCTGAGCTTTGATCTGGTCAGAGCGGGACAAGTATGGAGATTGGTCACCTTTATCATTCCGGTTGCCGGTATGTCGAATTTAATATTCTTTGTTATTATGGTGTATTTCTATTATATCATAGGTACTGAGCTGGAGCGGCATTGGGGAGCTTTCCGACTGAATCTGTATTTCTTCTCAGGAGTGCTGTTTAACCTGCTGGGATCCTTTATCACCTATCTGATCACAGGCTATAGCTTATCACCCAGCCTTGAATTCATATGTGATACCTTGTTCTTTGCTTATGCCGCATTATATCCGAATTCCGTATTTTATATATACTTTTTAATTCCGGTGAAGGCTAAATACCTGGCAATCATACGGGGGATAATGTACATCGTTCAGGTGATCGGGTATATTACTGCGGGACAGTATCTGCTGATTGTTCCTATGGCGGTATCCCTTGCCAACTTCCTGATTTTCTTCTTTGCTACGAGAAATTACCACAGCATTTCTCCCGGAGAGATGAGGCGGAAGGCGAATTTTCGCAGGCAGGTGAATGATCCGAGAAATCATGGGAATGTGACCGAGTTCAGAGGACGCAATGTGGTCACAAGGCATAAATGCGCCGTATGCGGAAGAACGGAGCTGGACGGGGAGCAGCTGGAATTCCGCTTCTGTTCCAAATGCGACGGAAATTATGAATATTGCATGGATCATCTGTTCACACATGAACATGTTCACAAATCAGAATGATTCACAGTTATAATGGGAGTATTATTAGGAACAGGATTTAACTGTATCTAATGCTACTCCCATCTATCGATAGATATTTGAACTTAAGCATTAAATACTGAGTAATGGAGAAATGGACGGTACCGGAATGGAAAAGCGCATAAAACAAATCAGCAGGGATATCCGCAGCGGAGTATTATTGGAGGAGAACATCCCAAACCTGTTTAATTATCTGGCAGACCATTATAATGCTTTTGCAGGGCTGCAGCTCGCCATGCATTATTTTACGTTCTATGAGGCTTACCTGGATGAGGAAGGAATCTGGAGCAGGGAAGCGCTGGAGATAACAGAGAAACTTAACCATGCGGTCAGGGATTATGTTATACAGTTTCGCAGCGGTGCGGATCGTGAGAGGATAATTACGGAGGTCGACCTGATCCGTAAGGATATCACGAAGCGTATGGAGGCACTGACTGCCTTTACGGATATTTTTCAGATCTATGAGTATGTGTTGAATCGTATGGAATACCGCTTTAAGAAGAAGGTGCCTGTCTTTGATGATGACGGGTTTGCACGGGAGATACTTCAATATATATTTGACAGCGAAGATAACTTTATCATCAATGAAAAGATAAAGGACATGGTTGGACAGTTACCCGTTAGGATTACCAGACAGAGATATTTTGATCTGCTGCGAGGCAGTTTTCAGACCTATCCGGGAGCGGAGGAAGCATCCCTTAATACCTATCTGTATATGCTTCGTACTTCTTCCATGTTATATCACGAAGAACATATGGAGCGGCTTTACCCCGGACTTTGGGAGAAGAAGGTGCAGCTGGCGGCTTTTTCCTATAAGGATATGAAGAAGGAAGATTATAAAAAGGCATTAAGCATGCTGCGGGCGGTAACTCTGACTCTTGAGACGGAGACTACGGTATTCTTAAGTCTTCAGGAAATCGTAAATGAGGTCTATACCATACTTCTGTGCAATCCGTATTCCGGTATGATCCCTTCGGATGCCGGGCATGTGGCAGGAAGAGCGATTTCCGTCATTAAGGAAATCAATGACAGCTTTCTGGACCATGGAAAGAGGGAGCTTCCGGCAGAGGTGACAGAACTGTTTACAGGCCTTGAGGGTGTTCAGGAGGAGATGTCACTTGAGATATCAATCCTGGAGGATGCTCTGTATGAAGTGAAGTTAAATCACAAGGTACTTGTACAAAGCCTGATGCTTGACCATTTGCTTCAGGTGCTGGCCTATTCCCAGAGGCTGCTGTCGGGCAGCTTATTTGCCAGCCTGGAAGGAGAAGAGACTTCTTCTGAGGCAGCGGATGAAGAGAAGGTGGAAAAGGCAGTTAAGGACCTGGAAGAAGAACTGGGTACTTTATTCGAGGGCTGTGACAGAATGATCAGCCGGGCTGTTATGGCCAATACCCTGAGCAAGATGCCCGTATTCTTTGCCGACCATAAAGAAGTTATGGATTATGTGCGTTACAGTCTGGAGCGTTGTACGGATGAATATGAGAAGGCTGCCTGTTATGAGATTATAAATAATATTATCAATGAAAGCAGATAGCCGATTCATGCGGATTTATGAAATAGTCAGAATGCTCTGTATTATTAATGGTAATATGTGGTATACTTATAATACGCAATAAACGGAATGCTTCAAAGGGATAATGAGAGATATGTACTTATTTAAAGGATAAAGAATGAGGTATTTATGGTTTCGTGGACATCACGCCTGTATGTTGGCAAAAAAATGAAAAAGAAGAAGGATAAGGTAGTTAATTCGATTAATAACAGTGAAGCTACCTTTGGTGTGTATTGCATAGCATTTGCCGCCCATCCCGGTAATCTCTTTGACATTATGGATGCGAACGAGCTCCTGTTTCCTCATTATATTAAATCAGAGGTCAGGATCGTCGGTCTTGCGGGAGGGAAAGAGGAGGCGGTTGGTCTGGTAAAGGATATGCTGATGGAGGTCTATCATAATACCGGAGCCTTTGACGTCAGAGCTTATTTTACATAAGAGTATCCTATGGGGCTATCTGAACTATAGTTTATAATTGATCATGAATGACAGGCGGTTGATATAAAAGATGCTGCATATAATCGGGCTGATATTTCAAATAATCGGAATAATTTTGCTGGTAATTCTTTGCCTGCTTTTAGCCATGCTCCTCACCGTATTGCTGGTTCCCATACGATATAAGGTAAGGGCAGAGCATGGGGAGAACTTACTGGAAGCGGAAGGCAGAGTCAGTTGGCTGCTGCATCTGGTCGAGGCAAAGGCTTCGCACCTGGAGGGAGTCTTTCATATTCGGGTCCGGGTCCTGTGGTTTATTATCTATGATAATCTTAAACCCAAGACACCGAAGACACCAAAAGTCCGGAAAATGAGAAAGAAAGAAAAGAATGCAAAAGCCGGAACAGGGAAGGAAGACCAGATAAAGAAAGAAGATGAAACTGAGAAGCAGGATCAGGCTGAGAAGGAAATTAAGACAGAAAACAAAGCAGATGCTGTGCTTGATGGGAATACTATAAAAGAAGGAATGTATACGGAGGAAGCTGCTGATAACGGAAAACTGCCTGCAGATGCAAATCATGGGAGTGAAGCAGCTGTTATTGATAAGATACCGGATCATACGGAAAGCGGGCAGGAGAATTCACGGCAGCAGGAAGCGGAAGATGACAGAGTCCCTTTTCTCGGTAAAATATTTGATAAATTGAAAAATATTATGAATAGATTTCTGGCCGGAATCAAAAATATTCTTAATAAGATAAAAAGCAGGAAGGATAGAGTAATTGCGGCATGTCAAAGAATTAAAAGTAAGATTACGGGCTGGCTTGAGACAGCTTCCAACATGAAACGCAGGCTTAATCTGATTTCCGCTTTTATAAAGGACGAGGTGAACCGCGGAGGATTTAAGGTCACATATGCCGGCTTAAGAAGACTGCTAAAACATATTCTGCCCACGAAGCTGCGGTCAAGTATCGTATTCGGAACAGGGGACCCTTGTTCCACCGGGCAGGCCTTGGGCGCCATGAGCGTATTATATAGTTTCTATGGCGATAAGCTCCGGATCATTCCTGATTTTGAGAACAAGAGATTCGAGGGCAGGCATTATGCACGTGGCAGAATAAGATTGGCTACCATACTTATAATAGTAGTTAAGCTTATATCAGATAAACATTTTTCAGGATTAAGGAAAAACCTGATCATATTAAAGGAGGCGTTATAAATGGCAGAGAATAATTTTAATTTAACGGTAGAATCGTTATTTAAAGGGATGGATAACTTTATAACAACGAAGACAGTCGTTGGAGACGCGGTTAAGGTTGATGATAACACGATCATATTACCCTTGGTAGAGGTGAGCTTTGGTGTCGCAGCGGGAGCTTTTGCCAAAGACAATAAGAATAATGCGGCCGGCGGAATGGGCGGCAAGATAGCTCCCAGCTCCGTTCTGGTGATCCAGAACGGCTCCTCCAAGCTTGTGAATGTCAAGGAACAGGACAGTGTGTCCAAAATTCTTGATATGGTCCCGGATCTGATCAATAAGTTCACGAAAGGGACCAAGAAGAAGGATGATCTTGATGAGGATGTAAAGGAAGCAATTAAAAAACAGACGGAGGACGGAGCAGGGATATAACTTGTCTCAAAAGTTCGTTTGACATTTATTTTTTTCTTGCATTATAGGCTGTATTCTGTTAGAATGTATATGTTTGTAGGGCCAATTGGGCCTATATTATACCTAGGGAGGTGCTTTTGATGGCTAAGTGTTCGGTATGTGATAAAGGTGCTCACTTTGGAATCGCTGTGAGTCATTCTCATAGAAGGTCTAACAAGATGTGGAAATCCAATGTAAAATCCGTAAAAGTTAAAGCTAACGGTATTGCAAGAAAAATGTATGTTTGTACTTCCTGTCTTAGATCCGGTAAAGTAGAACGCGCGTAATGGAAACGATGGGTGTCAGGGGATCTTGACACCCATTTTTTTATTTCTAATTACAGAATAAATTATATCCGAGTAATAAGCATAGAATAATAATGCATATTGCTATGATTCCATTGGTGATGAATAGCATGATTGTCATTCCGATGGCAATCCAGAACAGGATAAACCCAATCATTCTCTTCATAATTATCACTTCCTATTGTTAATCATATTATAATATTATGCAGAAGAATCAGCGGTTATCACCGCTTGTGTTTATCAAAGCCATATAGATGCATATCCATTAGTTACAGGTTTATATTTACATCCGGTTTCTAACCTGTATAGAGTAGAATATAAATTAATAATAATAGGATATAGATAGGAGATTGGTGTGAAGCTCCCGTAAAGGAATGCGGGCTATTGATGGGAATTTCTCACACAGATTTGATGAATTCAAATTTGCAGATTAATATGAAAGGGATGGTGATTTATGAAAGGACACATGAATACAAAAATAGGTGAAATCATTATTGACAATGATGTATTGGCAAAGTATGCCGGAGCATCTGCAGTGGAGTGCTTTGGTGTGGTGGGCATGGCTTCCG
Source organism: Bacillota bacterium (assembly GCA_023424995.1). Taxonomy (GTDB): domain Bacteria; phylum Bacillota; class Clostridia; order Lachnospirales; family Lachnospiraceae; genus Mobilitalea. Next base: position 18,969 of record JAFADH010000248.1, read on the forward strand.
TGAATATGAAGGACGGTATCGTCAAGCTTTTAAAAAAGGACAGCTTGAGCCATGGTGTCAATGTTTCTATGGAAGATAACAAAATTACAATAGACCTGCATATTATCGTTTCCTATGGTGTGAGTATTTCTGCCGTTGCTGATAACCTGATCAGCAATGTAAAGTATAATGTTGAAGAATTCTCAGGGCTTGAAGTTAAGAAAATTAATATTTTCGTTGAGGGTGTCAGAGTTATTGACTAATCCTGAGAAGGACGTGACTATTCAGTCACGGCGGTTCTTTCGAACCGATGCACACAAAACATGCAAAGTACGCATGTTTTAAGCATGTTTCTCATGCTTTGTGCTGACTGACTCGAAATTCTACGAATTTCTCGAGAGTACTGAATAGTTATAGTTGGACAACAATATAAAGAGGAAGAACCAGTGGTTATTAAAACGATAGATGCACAGACATTAAAGAAGATGTTTCTGGCAGGAGCCGCAAGTATAGAAGCAAAGAAAGAAATCATCAATGAATTGAATGTATTTCCCGTACCGGATGGTGATACTGGCACCAACATGACGCTGACAATAATGTCAGCGGTGAAGGAAGTGAATAGTCTTTCCGATCCGTCGGTTGAAGAATTGGCCAAAGCAATCTCCGGCGGTTCTCTGCGCGGAGCCAGAGGTAACTCCGGTGTTATTCTATCCCAGTTGTTCCGCGGTTTTTGTAAAGAAATCAAGGATTATAAAGTAATCAATGTCACTGTTATGACCAATGCATTGCAGAAGGCTGTGGAGACTGCTTACCGTGCTGTCATGAAGCCAAAGGAAGGTACCATATTGACCGTAGCCAGAGGAGCGGCAGAGAAGGCCGCACAGCTAGTTTCAGAGACGGATGATCTGGTATATTTTGGACAGGAGATAATAGCTCATATGGAGGTGGTTCTTAAGAATACGCCTGAGCTTCTGCCTGTACTAAAGGAAGCCGGGGTAGTCGATTCCGGCGGTCAGGGATTGTTAGAGATCGTAAAGGGCGCTTATGATGCGTTGACCGGTAAAGAAGTATCCTTTACAAATGTATCTTCTCATGATGCCGGCGAACCGTCCGGCCGTACGAGGGAGAAGATTTCTACGGATGATATTAAATTCGGCTATTGCACCGAATTTATCATAATGCTGGAAAAAGAATACAACGAAGAGACAGAATATGAATTTAAGGCTTATTTGGAGTCCATTGGTGATTCTCTTGTAGTCGTTTCGGATGATGATATCGTGAAGGTTCACGTACATACGAATGACCCTGGGCTTGCTATTCAAAGGGCATTAACGTATGGATCCTTAACCAAGATGAAGATCGACAATATGCGTGAAGAGCATAACGAGAGAGTGATCCTGGACACCGAAAAGGCAGTGACTGAACAGCAGAAAGAAGTAAAGAAGCCGGAAGAGAACAAACCGGCGGAGGGCAAACCCAGGAAGAAATCAGGATTTATTGCGGTATCCATGGGTGACGGATTAGATGAGATATTTACGGGACTGGGAGTTGACTACATTATCAAAGGCGGTCAGACCATGAACCCCAGCACAGAGGATATGCTGAATGCAATCAGTGAAGTGAACGCAGATAATATCTTTATTCTGCCGAACAATGGCAACATCATCCTTGCAGCAGAGCAGGCTAAGCATCTGACAGAGGATAAGAATATATATGTAATCCCTTCCAAGACTGTTCCGCAGGGCATCACGGCGGTAATTAATTTTGTATATGATAAGGCTCCGGAGGAGAATGCCGAGAGAATGACGGAAGAGATGAAGAAGGTCAAATCCGGACAGGTTACTTATGCAGTCCGCGATACCAGTCTTGACGGGAAAGAAATCAAGCAGGGCAATATCATGGGTATTGGTGATAAAACCATACTTTCCGTTGGGGAAGAGATCAGAGCAGCAACAATCGATCTGATCAAAAACCTTGCAGACGATGAATCAGAGCTGATCAGCTTATATTATGGTGAAGAAGTAAAGGAAGAAGAAGCCAGTGAGCTTGCGGATGAGGTAATGGAGCTCTATCCGAATCTGGATGTGGAAGTTCATTACGGCGGACAGCCGATTTATTATTATGTATTATCAGTTGAATAATTCGTGTACGGTTATATCGGCTTTTGGAAGCTTATTCCATAGTTGATCGGCAGTACACTGCAATAACAGCAGCATGCGATAATTTCGCTTGAATTCAGTGGTTCGTGATAAAAGCGGACCACTTTGCTATTCCAGGGAATTAAGGAGGGTATCAGAATATGGATCGCAGTATTCCAAGACCAGGAGAAATCTATCGGCATTTTAAGGACAAACCATACCAGATCATTACGGTTGCCAGCGATTCTGAGACCGGTGAACCGGTAGTGGTTTATCAGGCTCTGTACGGTGATTACAGGACCTATGTAAGATCGCTTGCTATGTTCATGAGTGAAGTGGATCATGAGAAGTATCCTGTGAGCGGGCAGCAATACCGGTTTGAGCTTCGAGGATCACGGGAAGCCGTCAATGCAGCGGATTATATGCATATGGCATCGGATATGACGGAAAACTCAACCGGAGATAAAGCGGACGGCGAAGCGGACAGTATATCAGCGGACGGCAAAGCGGACAGTATATCAGCGGACGGCAAGGAAAATGGTGAAAAAAACAAAATAACAGATGCAAAGGCTGAAATATCATCAGATATACCGAACTCAGCAAATGAAGATGATAAGCACATATCTTCCGGGATACAGCCCACTGGGACAGAAGTGAATGCAATCCTCATAAGCTTCCTGGAGGCAGAGTCTTTCAGTAAAAAGCTTGAGATACTGTCCACCAGTAGGAAGCACTTGACCGACCGGTTAATCACGGACATGGCGATTGCTCTGGATCTGGCTGTGAATGAGGGGCCGCTTGACAGAAGAATCCAGGAATTGACTAATTGCCTGGAGGCTCATCGGCGTTTTGAGGATCGGCGATTAAGATAGTAAATGAATAATTATACCTAGTTGTATCTCTATTTCGACAAAAAGCAACAATATAAAAAAAAGCACCTGCAGGAAATTATGCCATGGATGCGGAAAAAGCCGCAAACCATGTATATAAAGGCTCCTGCAGGTGCTTTTTTATTTCTGGTACTTTGGTATCAGACTTATAGTCCTTTTGAACTAAGTGCATAATTTTAAAATGTCGATTTACCAGATATTAGGTAAATACGCATAGTTATTTAGAACTAAATGTATAATTATGTATTTACATCGAAAAAAATATGGGGTATTATACTAACACAAAGGTGAATTGTGCGTTTAAAACCAATAGTTAACCTTATTTATTAATAAATAGGAAATATGACTCAGATTTTTCAGAATATGGGTAATATTACTCATTTTTTCTGAACATTTTCAATTTATTAATTCAAACCGACCGTGACATTTAACAAGGTGCTTTAGTCAAAGGAGAATGGTTATGAATAACGTTATGTCTAACAATGCCGCAGGAAACATTAACATTACCGATAATACCGCCATCAGTCCGGAAGAAGGTGTAATGATTGTTGATGATTCAAAATTTTCCAGAAAAATTCTCAATGAGATATTAGTCAGTGAGGGTTTCACCATAGTAGCGGAAGCGAAGAATGGTCTGGAAGCAATTGAGATGGCAAAAGAGAAAAAACCAAAATATGTTTTTTTGGATGTGGAAATGCCGGTGTTAGATGGTCTGGGAGCACTTCCAAAGATTCTGGAAGCAAATCCCGGCACCAATGTTATTATGTGTACAGCGATGGGACAGCAAAACATCATTGAGAAGGCGGCCAGAGCCGGTGCTAAAGATTACGTCCTGAAACCATTTAAAAATGAAAACATAATTAATGTCATGAATGCTTTAATGATCTCGGAGTATAAGGACGAGCATGTAATTCCCTTTAACCGAAAAAAAAGGGATCTGGAAAAAGCTGTTCAGAATTCCGGAAAGACAATCATAGCGCTGGAAGAGCCGGAGGAAGAAAAAGAACCTGAAATAAGTCTGGAGCAATCGGCACAGCGGCCGGAAGATTTACTTGGGGCGTTGCAGAATGATTCCGTGGCTGCAGAGCAAAAAGAGGAGCTTATTAAAGAAACAGCGGAAGTTAAGATAGAGGAAGTAAAGGATGGGGATGCGCAGGAAGATGTGCTTCTTAAAGAGACGGAGCAGACAGAGAAAGCTGATGAGAATATT
>JAFADH010000329.1 GCA_023424995.1 Bacillota bacterium
AAGTATAGAACAATCAAAGCTGGAGCCACTCATGCCGTGGTCAAGGACACTCCCAGTTGATTGCTACAGTAAGCGCCGTAATTAAGCGGCGCTTAAATTAATCGGTAGCGAATGATTTGACGCTTACTTTCAAACTTTATAGTAAAATTTCCAAACTTTATGGAAATAAACAATAATAAAAATTCCAATAACCAAAATTTCCCCATTTACATCGAACATTAGTTCTGTTATAATATTCACAAAGAAGAACATATGTACTGACTTTAAATACTATCACTTTCAATTAATAAACCCGGATGAGGACACGATTGAAATCACCGGACAATATACGCCCCATAAGAGAGAATTAGATGAATAGAATAAAAACAGGAAAGGAGTTAACTACTGGAATAATATATGGGGAATGTTATTTTTCATATTGATGTTAATTCGGCTTTCTTAAGTTGGGAAGCCGTTTATCGGCTGCACATCCTGGGAGAGAAGACGGACCTGCGGAATATTCCTTCCGTGGTGGCGGGAGATGTGAAGAAGCGCCATGGAATTATTCTGGCCAGATCCATACCGGCAAAGAGGTACGGCATCAGGACCGGAGACACCTTAAGCGATGCCAGGAAGCTGTGTCCGGATATCGTGATCGCGGCTCCGCATTATGATCTCTATGAGACCTGTTCCAAGGCCTTCGTAGAGATTATCAAGGAGTTTTCCCCGTGTGTGGAGCAGTATTCGGTGGATGAAGCCTGCTGCGACATGACGGGGACCATGAGCTTACACGGGTCGGCGGTGGCGGCAGCGAACTTTCTGAAGGATAAGATTGCAAATGAACTGGGATTTACCGTGAATGTGGGAGTCTCATCGAATAAATTACTGGCAAAGATGGCCTCGGATTTTAAGAAGCCCAATCTTGTGCATACCTTATTCCCGGACGAGATTGAATGGAAGCTGTGGAAGCTTCCGGTAGATGAGCTTTTCTATGTGGGGCATGCCACCAGGCACAAGCTCAGGGCCCTGGGCATCAATACAATCGGAGAATTGGCCCATACGGACCTGAATATCCTGCGGGCACATTTTAAGAAATTCGGGGAAGTCATCTATGCCTTCGCCAATGGGGTGGATATTTCCCTGGTATCGGAGGAACCGCCCCTTAATAAGGGCTACGGGAACTCGACTACTATTGCCTTCGACGTTGACCAGGAGAATGCGGCCAAGATCATATTGTTATCCCTGGCGGAGACGGTCTGTACCAGGCTGCGGGCGGATTCCGCCTTCGCATACGTGGTGGCGGTAAGCATCGTTAATTCGGACTTCCGGCATGCCTCCCACCAGATGACACTGTTCAGTGCTACCAATACCACGGTGGAGATCCACCGGGCGGCATGCCGTCTTTTTGATGAGCTGTGGGACGGTACTCCCATCAGGAAACTGGGCATACACACCGGCAGACTGGTGCACGGAGCTGCCGACCGGCAGCTGAATCTGCTTGACATGGACCGGTTTGAGAAGTATTCCAGGATGGATGCCATGGTGGATACGATCAGGGGACGGTTCGGAGAGGATTCCATTAAGAGGGCAGTATTTATAGATTCACCAATTTATCACATGGCCGGCGGTATCGCACCGGAGAAGAGAAGACCGGATTACGGGACGGGAATCCGTGAGTGATCAGAGTATTAGGAAAGGTTTGGTGGTTAATAATGTCCCATATGCCCGTGGATGTAATTGCAACCTTTAATATACAGGGCAGAATTAAGCCTAATTATATCCGCTTTGAAGATGAAGACCATGCGCTGCAGACCTATAGGATCGAAGAGGTGGTATTCAGCAGGGAGGAGAAGTATGCGGGTGTCCCGGTGCTGTTCTTCTGCTGTAATATTATTGTAAGGGATACCTTGCAGGCGGTTAATATTAAATATCATACGAAAACATACCAGTGGATCCTGGAGAATAGGGCGGACACAATAAAATACAGATAAAATTATCACTGCGGCCTCAAAGCCCTATGGACTGCCGGTTTCTGCCGCTTTCATCCGTTCCGCGCCGGCCTTGTAATATGTACTGTCAATTTCTATTCCGATAAATCTCCGGTTCAGTTCCCTGGCAGCCACGCCGGTTGACGCGACGCCCATAAACATGTCCAGGACCAGGTCATTCTCTTTGCTGGCGATGTTGATGATATGCCTTAATACGGCCAGAGGCTTCTGGGTGGGGTGCTTCGGATTCTTCAGGCGCTCCATCCCCATGCAGATAGGGCTTTCGATAAAGTTATGCATCTCACTCTGCTTTGTAAAGTTCCAGGTATGGCCTTTGTTCCACATGCAGATAATCAGCTCGCAGCTGTTTAAGAAAGAGGATTTGCGGACATTGGGGATGGGATTTGTCTTATGCCATACCATGAACTGAAAGGTATCGAATTCACTGTCGAATACCTCGTGCCACTTGCCGATCATGTTATAGCTGGTGAAGATGAAGATATTGCCGGCAGGTGAGAGGATCCGTTTGAATTCCTCCAGGAATTCAATGGGAGCAAGCTCCTTAAGATCCCAGCCGGCTACATCATTATTGATCTCGGAACGCCATCCGAATTTCATATTGCCGGTGGAATACTGTGCCAGATTGTAAGGCGGATCACAGAGAATAAGCCCGATGCTGCCATCGGGGATCTCCTTCAGCTTCTCCATGCAATCCCCATGGATCAAAAGATAATTGCCTATGTTATTGACGTCAATCATAGGGGGCAAGCTCCTCTCACATGTTACGTTATCATAGCTTGGTATTCGAAGTATATTTCATTCTTTTGGTTATCTTTTGACGGAGTTGTAATAGGAATTCATAGATGACGCGCACGAAGATGTCAAGGGAGGATAGCAGATATATACCGGCCGGATAACAGCAGGATGTCTGCTCTTGTGCCAGTATAGCATAATATTTGGAAATTATAAAGTGCAAAATAATATAGTAAATAGTAAATTATGGAATTTTTGTAAATAAATGAGGATACTGCTTCTTCAGGGGATTGATATCCCTGAAGTTTCGCAATATCCTCATTTATTACGATGATTATTGGTATTTCATTTCCAATGTTTCCAGAAGACGGATATAATGCTGCTGGATACCCTTTTCGCCTGCGGAGTGTTCGAATTCTTCCGTATCTTTATCCACTTTGCCAAGGATCTCAGGGGACAGCTGCCGCCTGGCAAAGGTATAGACCACATTATCCTCCTTATCGATATGGCGCTTAAGCAGATGAGTGTAAGAGACTGCGTTGGCTATTACATCCAGCCTGCTTTCCTCATCTCCTTCCTTTACCCGGGTCAATGCATCCTTAAGCTCCTGAATGAATAATCTTCCCGAATCATGTTCCACCAGCATGCCATGGGTAATCAGCTTGCTGCCCAGAGGGCCCAGATGGGTCACCATCTCATGAAACAGCAGCTTTTCTTCCTTGCCGTGATGATGGGCATCCGCATAATTACGGATAAAATCTATCATTGCATCAAAATCTTCATAGCTGATCTCCTCACCGTGCATCACTTTATAACAGGCTTTGCGGACTACGGCAAGCATGCGGAGGATATATCTGTGTTCCTCTACCATTAATTGAATACTGTCCATAATAACAATCACACCTTTCCTGTCCTGTAATTTATGAGTACAGGTACTCTTCCTGCCGGCGGGCTTTGATAAACTTATAAATACCGCAGAATTAACCGGAAGCGCTGCCTGAGGCGTAAGCTTTGATACAATAAGAAGCGTCGTCCGGCCGTTCCAGCCGGTAACCCAGCTCTCTGGCCAAGGCTCTGATCCAGGCATCCCGCAGCTCATAATAGATACGGATATCTCCGCCCGTTTCCACCCAGTAGCTGCGGTGTACGCAGGCAACTCTGGTCCACAGGATATGCTCCTCGTTAAATTCCAATATACGGTTAGCATGGTCGCAGGGCATTCCGTCCAGGAGATTATCTTCAACTAGCTGGTATACACCCTTCGGATCAGGTAAAAATTCCTTTGCTGTTATGGCCAGATCGGTTCCGTTATCCGCAGAGACCGACTTCAGCATATCATATGTCTCCGGAGCTTTTTCCAGAAGCTTTGTTACACAGTATGCATATTTATACTCTACCTGGGATACCCGCTCCTGAAGCCAGCCGTGGATATTGCCTTGATCGATCATCTGCTCCAGAGGCTTGTTCTCGAAGGACCCATAGAGCCGGCTGCAATCCTCTTCAAGGGATAATCCATGCTTTTTACCCAGCTCACAGATATCATCTATGATTTCCTGCTGCAGCTGTATCTTATGATATAGCCAATAATGAATCGGCCCTAAAAATGCGCTCATCAATCTTATCTCCTATCCAATGATACCTAATACATTCCATAAGGTATAAGCCCGGCCGATAGCCTGCTTATACCTTAAATCTACCGGATCTATCCTGATCGGAGCCGGATGATCCGGGCATACTAATTATCCTGACCAAAGATATCTATCCGGTAGATTTGCCTTATTCCCTGTGAATTATTCCAGGAACAGCTGAATGTCATCCTCTACGGTGCCGATTCCAGCGATGCCGAAGGTCTCAACCAATACCTTAGCCACATTCGGGGACAGGAATGCGGGCAGAGTGGGTCCCAGATGGATGTTCTTAACGCCCAGGTACAATAAGGCCAGAAGAACGATAACCGCTTTCTGCTCATACCATGCGATATTGAAGGCGATGGGTAATTCATTGATATCCTGAAGTGCAAATACTTCCTTTAACTTAAGAGCGATTAAAGCCAGGGAGTAAGAGTCGTTGCACTGTCCCGCATCCAGGACTCTCGGAATGCCTCCGATATCGCCCAGATCCAGCTTGTTGTATTTGTACTTTGCACAGCCTGCGGTCAGGATAACCGTATCCTTAGGAAGGGCCCTGGCAAAATCAGTATAATAATTCCTTGATTTCTGACGGCCGTCACAGCCTGCCATAACGAAGAACTTGCGGATTGCACCGGACTTCACCGCATCTACCACGGCATCTGCCAGGGCAAGCACCTGATTATGCGCGAAACCGCCGATAATCTCACCCTTCTCAAGTTCGGCAGGTGCCTCACAGGTCTTTGCCAGTTCTATAAGCTGTGAGAAGTCCTTATAGCCGTTCTCATCTTTTTCGATATGGGTACAGCCGGTAATTCCGGTTGCACCGGTGGTGAATAATCTGTCCTTGTAGGAAGCCGCCGGAGGAACCACACAGTTGGTGGTCATAAGAATGGGACCGCGGAAGGCCTCGAATTCTTCCTTCTGCTTCCACCATGCATTGCCGTAATTGCCGATGAAGTTATCATATTTCTTGAAGGCAGGATAGTAATGGGCGGGAAGCATCTCGGAATGGGTATATACGTCTACTCCCGTTCCCTTCGTCTGCTCCAGCAGCTGTTCCAGATCCCTTAAGTCATGACCGGAGATTAATATACCGGGTCTTGTTCCGACACCGATGTTGACCTTGGTGATCTCAGGATGTCCGTAAGTGCCTGTGTTGGCGGAATCCAGAAGTGCCATGCCGTCCACACCGAACTTACCGGTTTCCAGGGTAAGGGCGATCAGTTCATTCACACTTAAGCTGTCATCCAGGGTGGCTGCCAGCGCTTTCTGAAGGAATGCATTAACTTCCGTATTATCATAGTTTAACTCATTGGCATGCTTCATATATGCTGCGAGACCCTTTAAGCCGTATATGATAAGCTCCCGAAGGCTGCGGACATCGTCATCCTCAGTAGTAAGGATACCCACCTGAAGGGATTTGGCATCCAGCTCTGCTCTGGAAGCAGCAGTCCACAGTGCGGCCTCCGGCAGCCCGAAGCGGTCTGCCGCCTTTGTTAACAGACTGTCCTTAAGGCTTAAGGTCTCGAATACACGTGTATAGAAAATCTCATCATCAAAGTTCGCATTGGTTATGGTGGTGAATAGATTAATGATAATATAATGGTCAACCTCAGCAGATACTTCGGCTCCCTGTGCTCTCAGGGCTGTAGTCACGGCACTTAAGCCCTTGGTGGCATAGATTAGTAAATCCTGCATTCTGGATAAATCGGGGGATTTACCGCATACTCCGATTTGAGTGCATCCTGTGCAGCCCGCTGTCTCCTGACATTGATAACAGAACATTTTGTTTTCCATTGTACTAACTCTCCTTTTTATTTTGTAGCACTCCCTTAATCGGTCCCATGAGAGTACTCTTTGATTGACTTTTCAAGTTCAAGGTGAGTATAATACAAATGGAATAAGAAATGTGTAGCTGTAGCTACAAATATGAAATAAATCAGACTTATTTACAAGTAATATAAATGGGAATGATAACGGACCGGAGGACTAAGTATATGAGAGCAGGCGTATGGGGTCACGCATAGGGAATATGAGGAAAGGGAAGGGAGAGGAACATATGGATCGATATTATCCTATATTAAGGAAATGTGCGCTGTTTCGCAGAATTGACGAGAAGCAGCTGGGGCAGCTGGTTAAGTGTCTGGGAGCCCAGGTAAAGAGCTATGCTTCGGAGGAATATATCTTTCTTGCCGGCGATCAGATCAATTCGGTAGGAATTGTACTCTCCGGAATGGTGGAGATCATGAAGGAAAATCTGGCCGGAAACAGGCATATCGTAGCTATCTTCGGGCCGGCGGACATGTTCGCGGAGGGGATCGTCTGTACCGTAAGAAGAATCTCCCCTGTTACCGTAAGGGTGAAGGAGCAGGCAGACATTCTGTCCATACCCTATGAGCGTATTATCAAATCCTGCGGGAACAGCTGTGAGTTCCACATCAGCCTGATTCAGAATATGATGAATGTCCTGGGGGAGAAGAATGTAAACCTGAACAGGAAGCTTGAGCTTCTGACCCTTAAGGGCATGCGGGAGAAGATCTCAAGCTTCCTGCTGAATGAAGCCAATGAACGGGGAAGCAATATGTTCCAGATCCTGCTTAACCGCACGGAGCTGGCGGACTATCTCAATGTCGCCCGTACCTCCATGTGCCGTGAGCTGGCAAGGATGAAAGAGGAAGGATTAATTGACTTCTACGGCAACAGCTTCAAGGTGATAGATAAAGAAGGGCTGGCTAAGAGACTGGAGTGAAACCTTCTTCCAGGAGGGTAAGCCGTATCACCTTATCATCACCGATCCGGTAGATGCCTCTGCCGTCCCGGTTGCTGGTGGTGAGATAGACGGAGCCGTCCTCTGCCTGGAGTACTTCCCTTAAGCGCCCGAATTCCTGGCGCAGCACCGAATCCACACGTTCTACGGCATTTCCTTCCGGATTCAGGGTGACTACCAGCAATTCCTCTCCCCGCAGGGTGGAAACCAGCAATCTGCCCTGCCATGGGCCCTGGCTGATATAAGCAATACCGGAAGGTGCCCAGGTGATTCTGTCGCTCTGTACTATGGGTAATTGGATATCCATACCCTCGATCTCTTCGTAGCCCCGGGCAATAGGCCAGCCATAGTTTCCTCCGGGCACGATCAGATTGATCTCATCATGAGCTGTCTGCCCATGCTCCGTGGCATACATAATACCTTCCGTGCTCCAGGTTATGCCCTGGGGGTTGCGGTGGCCGTAGCTGTAGACCGGAGAACCGGGGAACGGATTATCCTCCGGGATACTTCCGTCCGGATTAATCCGCAATATCTTGCCGGCCAGGCTGGAGAGATCCTGTGCAAGCTCGGCTCTTCCAACATCCCCCGTCGTAATATACAACCGGTTATCCGGTCCGAACTTGATTCTCCCTCCGTTATGTACCAGCCCGCCGGGAATCTGATCCAGCAAAACAGCATCAATGGTTGCTCTATTATTATCTTCTGTTAACCGTACCACACGGTTATAGGTGGCATCATTCTGTGTATAGGTATGCATTACATAGAGATAGCGGTTTTGCTCAAAATCCGGATCCAGTGCCAGCCCCATCAGGCCGCCTTCGCCATTGCTTAAAAAGAGGGGGGAAAACCGGATCAGCGGTTCCGGAAGCAGGTTGCCGTTCTCGATGATCCGGACGGTCCCGGTTCTTTCTGTAACATATATCTTATTCTCAGGTCCTATGGCAACAGCCCAGGGAATGAACAGGTTCTCAGCGGCTATTGAAGCTTCATATGGAGATTCATTGATCATAAATACCAATCCTCATATTCCTTTATTTACTACCACGGTATGCAGCAGAACGGAAAATAATTATCTGTCTTAACACATATTTAAAAAAATGTTAATTATTATGCCTTAAAGATAACACCTTTTCATGTTATTATGACAGAAGCAGACAATATTAGATGTATTTGTGACTGTTCAGTCACAGCGGTTCCTGCAAATCTGCATGTTATTTCTGAGTTATGTACAAAAACGTGCAAGGTATGCGTATTCTGATGCCGGTTGATTCGGAATTCTGTCGGATTACCCGAGTCTATTAAATAGTTTTAATGAATTTTTTAAGAGAAAAGGGTGAAAAATAATATGAGAAAAAGAAAAAAGGGGAATAGGAAAAGTACTATGAATAAAAGAAGAAAAAAACGGGGATCCGGAGGAATGGTGGCATTTGCCGTATTAATCGGTTTGTTCATACCATTATTTTTCCTGTATTTATTTGTAGCTTCTTATTACCAGAACCATTTTTATAAGAATACCTGGATTAACGGTGTTGAGACCGCGAATATGAATCTGGAGGAAGCTCAGGCTTTAATCACTGCCGAAGTCAAGGCGTATCAATTAACGCTTGAGGGAAGGAACGAGGTAACGGATAACATCAGCGGACAAAGTATCGATCTTCATACGGTATTTGAACGAAATTTCTCCGATCTGCTGGAGGAACAGCAGGCATATGCCTGGCCGGTTAAGATGTTTCAGGTACATGAGATCGTAGTCAATACGATGCTGGCATATGATGAAGCCCTTCTGGAACAGGAATTCAGGGAGCTTAACTTCTTAAAGGAGGAGAACAATACTGATCCGGTGGATGCGGTAATCTCCGAATACGGTGAGAACGGCTATGAGATCATACCGGAGGATCAAGGTGCGAAGGTAATAGAGGATAAGCTGTATGAGGCAATTCAGAGTGCGGTCAATACACTCGAGCCGACCCTGTCCCTGGAAGAGATCGATGCCTATGAAAAGCCGGGGATAACCGCGGAGCATCCGCCGTTAGTGAAGGCTGTGAAGGAGATGAACCATCTGGCAGGCGCCCGGATAACCTATGAATTCGGAGAGGATACCGAGGTGCTGGACGGTAAGAAGATCAGCGAGTGGATCTCGGTGGATGAGAATTATAAGGTGGATTTTAATCCGGAGGGTATCAAGGAATATGTGGATTATATCGGAAAAAATTATAATTCCTTCGGCAGGGTGCGGACCTTTAAGACCTCTTACGGTGACGTAATTGAAGTAAAGGGCGGCGATTACGGCTGGTGGCTGAACCGCCCCCAGGAGGTAGCCGACTTGACGGAGCTGATTGAAAAGGGGGAAAAGATAAAAAGAGAACCCGTATATTTTCAGACGGCTCAGCAATACGGCAGGGATGATATCGGTGATACCTACGTGGAAGTTAATCTGACTGCCCAGCATCTGTTCTTCTACAAGGACGGCGAGCTGATTCTGGAATCTGACTTTGTATCCGGCAATCTGTCCAAGGATTACGGCACGCCTGTCGGCACATATCCCATCCAGTATAAAGAAAATGATGCTACTCTGGTTGGTGAGGATTATGCGACGCCGGTGAAATACTGGATGCCCTTTAACCGCAATATCGGTTTTCATGATGCTTCCTGGAGAAGCAAATTCGGCAAGGATATCTATATGACCAGCGGATCCCATGGCTGTATCAATATGCCTCCTGCCGCCGCGAAGAAGATGTTCCAGAACATCAAAAGGGGTGTCGCGGTAGTCGTATACGAGCTGCCGGGTACGGAGACTTATGAGATAAAGAAAGCAGGATAGGATATCAAAAGCAGGGCGGCCGCAAAAGGAATCTGCGGCAGCCTGGACAAAAAGGTATTTATAGTATGGAAGGCGCTTTGAAGATAGTTTTACAGATCAATCAAGGCGCCTTTTTTGTACGCTGTTTCCGGCAGGTCTGTTTTGCGGCGGACTCTATATGACAGGGATATCTTATTAAATTACATGAATGTCATACTTAGGTACATATTCATATGCCCGCATTCTGCTACACTATATATGAGAACGATGATGCATTCTATGAACCGGAATGACCGGTGCGGCTCTATATATTGCATCGTATGCAGGCAACAGGCTTTTTATATAAATATTGGGAAAGGCAAGGATATTAGTATGGCAGATACAGGGATTTCAGGATTACACGACAGAGGAATCAATCCGATGATCATTCAGGCGGCGGAGATAACAGAGGCATATAAACAATACCAGGATGCTCCTCCTGCGATTCGCGAGGCTATGTGCCTTAAAAAACAATATCCTCTGTTATTAAAGGACATTGAGAAGGAAGATCTGTTCGCCGGCCGTATACCGCGGGACAGAGTACTCTATGTGGGTACGATCTTCTGGATGACATATGGGAGGACTGGAGACGGACGCTATGCCGCAGGAAAGCAGGGAGGTTACTGCTTTGATTTTGCAGCTATAGATAAGCTTCCGGGGAATGAGGAAGAGAAAAAGCTTCTGGCAGAGCTTACCGAGTTCTGGAAGGACAAAGCCACGATCCTGAAAGAAATCGGAAGCAGGGAGGAAGAACTGGAAACATATATCGGCAGTAACCGTATGATCAGCACGGGCAATATCGGATTTGCCGTAGCGGCGGATCTTGACAGGCTGGTTCGCAGGGGCATTCCGGGACTTAAGGAGGATGTGGATACCAGGAGGCGGAAGGCGGAACGTGACAAAGAGGATACCTCGTTCTATGACGGACTGCAGATTGCCCTTGAGATAATCACAGAGGCATGCCGTTATTATGAGAAGCAGGCGCGGACCCTTGCCGGACCGGCAGGTGACGGACCGGACAGGAACAGGCTCTTAACCATGGCACGGACCCTGGAGGCGATAACGGTAAGGGCGCCGGAGTCTCTCCGGGAGGCAATCCAGTTAATATGGATGTATACCATCCTTTCCGGCGGAAAGCATCTGGAGGCCTGGGGGCTTGATGTCGCACTGGGAGATCTCTTCGTACATGATATTGACAATGGAATCATCACCGAAGAGGAAGCCGTTCAGATGCTTCAATCACTCTGGAGGCTCTATAATGAGAACGGAGAGGATGCTACCTGCCGTATAATGATCGGCGGCAGGGGCAGAAGAAACGAAGCGAATGCCGATCGCTTTGCCCGTGCTGCTATGGAGGCAACCGGAAGGCATAAGAGAGTGACACCGCAGCTTGCTCTCCGCTTCTGCAGAGGGCAGGATCAGGAGCTGCTTAAGAAGGCTTATGATACCATCAATGAAAGCTATACCTTCCCGCTGTTATATAATGATGATGCGGTGATTCCGGGCGTAGCGAAGGCATTCAATATCCCGGAGGACGCAGCAGAGCACTATCATCCCCTTGGATGCGGGGAATATATGATAGCCAGCGGCAGCCCCAGCTTACTGGATTGCAGCTGGAATATTCCCAAAGCCCTGGAAGCAGCCCTGTGCAACGGCCATAACCGGCAGGGAGAACGGATCGGTCCGGGGACAGGAACCAATGACGCATTTGATACCTTTGATAAGCTGTATGACGCCTTCCTGACCCAGATTCATTTCGGAGCCGGATTGGCTGCAAAGGCATATGAGAATATCAGCCGTACACTGGCAAAGGACTGTGCCTTCCTCTTCGCCAGCCTGCTCACGGATGACTGCCTGGAACGGGGAAAGCCCATCATGGGCGGAGGGGCACGTTATCTCGGAGGCTGCGTCATGGGGCATGGCTATACCAATGCCGCGGACTCCCTGACCGCTATAAAGAAGCTGGTATATGAGGAGAAGCGTCTCACCCTGGATCAGCTGGTTACTATTCTGGATGCGGACTTTGAAGGATATGAAGATATAAGAAAGCTCTTGTCAGAGGCACCCAAGTATGGCAATGACAATGATATGGCGGACGGGATACACAAGCGAATGTGGGTCGATATTCATACGGCGATCCGCAAAGCGGGCGAGAGATCCCGGCTGGACTTCCTGACCGCAAGCAGTGTTAATCCGGGAGGTCACGGAATGGGCTTCAACTCAGGTGCAACAGCGGATGGGCGTAAAAAGGGGCATGCCTTTGCCATCGGTAATTCCCCCACCGCAGGTATGGACCGCAGCGGCCTCACAGCGCTTCTTAATACCCTGTCAAAGGCAGATCCCGCCAATGGCGGTGCAGTATCCAACATCAAGATATCCCGGGAGTTTTTCACGGAAGAACGGCCGAAGCTGGAGGCGCTGTTCGGAGCCTTCTTCGCCAAGGGCGGCATGCAGGCGAATATCAGTGTGGTTAACCGGGGCGACCTGGAGGCGGCATTGGTAGAACCGGAGAAATATGCCCATGTGCTGGTGCGCCTGGGCGGCTGGACCGCCCGTTTCGTAGAGCTGGAGCGAAGAGTACAGGAGGAGATTGTTGAGAGGACGCTGTACTAACAAGCTGAATAAACAAACTGAATAAACAAGCTGAATTAACAAACTGAATAAACAAGCTGAATTAACAAGCTAAATTAATAAACTGAATTAATAAATTGTGTTAAGAAGTATATTAATAATATTAAGAAGCTATATGAACTGCCATGGACAGGCTGTGAACAAAGTCTGTCCATGGGACCGCTAAACAATGGAAAGCTAAGGATAGGGAAAAGCTCAATGAATAAACAAGGATTAGTACTATCGATTGAGAGGACATCGATTCATGACGGTCCGGGATTACGGACAACCGTCTTTGTAAAGGGCTGTCCGTTACGTTGCCTCTGGTGCCATAATCCGGAATCGCAGTCATTTATCCCGGAGTTATATTACTTTGAAGAGAAGTGCACCCGCTGCGGCA
Organism: Bacillota bacterium; assembly: GCA_023424995.1. Lineage (GTDB taxonomy): Bacteria > Bacillota > Clostridia > Lachnospirales > Lachnospiraceae > Mobilitalea. The sequence goes on from JAFADH010000329.1 coordinate 12,968, forward strand.
GGTGTGCCGGTGTCTGCAAGGCAGCCTGCCACAAGGTTACCGGCGAAGAGCATATCCTTGACCGTACCTCATGTACGGGATGCGGAAGCTGTGTAATTGCCTGCCCGTATTCTACCCTGGAGCTTAAAGGAGAGTATATGGAGGCAGGAGCCGTTCTTGACGAAGCAGAAAAGGACCGGTCATATTATGAAGCTTCTGGGGGAGGGCTGACTGTCTCCGGAGGAGAACCCATGTCACAATATGAATTTACATATAACCTTCTTGCCCTGTCGAAGGAGCGCGGCTTTCATAACTGCCTGGAGACCTGCGGATATGCACCGACGGATAAGCTGATCAAAATCAGGGATTATGTCGACATCTTTCTTTTCGATTACAAGGAAACCGATCCTGTCAGGCATAAGCGGTATACGGGTGTGGATAATTCGTTAATCCTTAAGAATCTGTCTGAGCTGGATAGACTGGGTGCCAAGATAATTCTCAGGTGTCCTGTTATACCGGGGCTCAATGACCGGACGGAGCATTTCCGGGGTATAGCGGAACTGGCCGATGGTCTTGAGAATATACTGGAGGTCAACCTCATGCCATACCATTCCTTCGGAAAATCCAAGAGCATAAGGCTTGGCAGGGAATGTCCCCTGCAGGAGCTTAAGACGGTAGAGAGACAGCAGGCAGACAGCTGGGTGGAGCTGGTGAGCGGAATGACGCGGGTACCGGTAAGGAAAGGGTAGGAAGCAGCAGGCAGGTTTTAGTACGGCATATATTTTGCCGTTACAGACCGGTCACAGTTTTTTATATCGTGCGGCGTCCCTTCAAATATTACCTGCCCGCCATTTTTGCCTCCCTCCGGGCCAAGGTCTATGATCCAGTCGGAGGCTTTAATTATCTGCTGATTGTGCTCCACTACAATGACTGTATTACCGGAGTCTACCATGCGGTTCAAAAGAGTGAGAAAATTCTCGACATCTGCCGGATGCAGGCCGGTCGTAGGCTCGTCCATCAAATATAAACTGTGCCTGCCGGTATTGCTGATCAGTTCTTTGGCCAATTTTAAACGCTGTCCTTCACCGCCGGATAACGTCGTCAATGTCTGTCCCAGCTCC
>JAFADH010000351.1 GCA_023424995.1 Bacillota bacterium
GTTCTATACGGACGGTTCTGTCCTTCCGGGCTCGGAAACACAGGGCGTGGATAACGGACGTGCATTATTCGCCCAGGGAAGCTTCGCGATCTGGGGAAATGCATCCCAGGAGGCAGGCGTATTCACAGAGCAGTTCCCGGTTGAATTTGAATGGGGCGTGTCTGAGCTGCCTACCATCGGCGGTGAAATCAAAGGCGCCTTACACTGCACACCCAACTTTGCATTTACCATGCTCAGCTCCTGTGAGGATAAGGACGCGGCTTGGCAGGTCATCAAGTATTTCTCCGGCGAGGATTTCTTAAAGGGATATTTTGAAGGCGGCTACAGCGCACCCATCACAAGTTATATGGCTGATGTAATTGACAGCTCCAAGGTGGGCAGATTGGCGGACTTCGCACTTCAGGAATATGAGGATGTGTATCCTGCAACTCCCGCCATCACGGTAGAAGGCGATAATTATGCAACGGTATTCTGGAACGTGATCCTCGGTAATCTATCCGCGGATGAAGCGATTGAGGATCTGAATAAGAGATATAACGACGCATTGGATAGAGGACTTGCTAACAAAAGTGTAAAGAGACTTATTATTGAAGGCTATGACCCGCTTCATCCCTCAAGCGGAACAAGCATCTTCAGTGACAACTAAAAGCGAAGGGATGAACTTTCGATAACTGACTGACGTAAGGGGCTGTATTCAGGCAGCCCCTTACATATATTCGCAGGGAGATAGGAGAGGCGGTAAATGAGAAAAGCAACCGAAAGTAAGAATGAGCATACAGGGAGACAGTCATTGGCGGCAAGGTGGAAGAAGGCGAATGCAAGAGGGGATTTTGCTGCCTTTTTTATGCTTCTGCCGTCGGTATTTCTGCTGGCTGTGATATCCATCTATCCTTTTTTGTGGATATTCCGTTATGTCTGCTACGAATACAACGGAATGACCTCATATTATACGGGGTCCTATAACTTTACCCGTATGTTGTCGGATACGACCTTTTGGAGAAGTGTCGGACACACCTTTGAATATGCCGCATTGAAAATCGTATTTATCATTCCACTTGCTCTGATCATGGCGGTGCTGATGAAGCAGAAAATAAAGGGCTCCGGGCTGTTCCGGGGAATTTATTTCATGCCGACGATTATATCCACCGCTATCTCAAGCCTTGTGTTCAGCTTTATATTTGCTGCGTATAACGGGGTATTGAATGCGGCGCTGCGCACCATGGGTGTGATCAGCCAGAATATCAACTGGATCGGAAATAAGGACACGGCCATGTGGGCGGTCTTGATCGTGGCTGTCTGGGGCGGCTTCGGAAATTATATGATCTATTTTGTGTCAGGCATGTCCGGGATCCCGGAGGATGTGTATGAATCCGCCAAGATCGACGGCGCCAATGGGATCCAGACATTTTTCCGCATTACGCTGCCCATGCTGAGCCCCATGCTGAAGGTTATCATGATGCTGGCCATCACAGGCGCCTTCCGGGATTATGACTCCATTCTTGTTCTCACCCAGGGAGGACCCAACAACAGGACCCAGGTCATGTTCCTGTATATCTACCAGTTGATTTTCGGCACGATCTATAACAAACCCCAGATAGGCTATGCAACCGTATTAAGCCTGACTGCCGCACTCATCGTCGGAATAGTCACGGCAATATATCTGAGACTGGCCAGAAAACTGGATGATGTGGTATAAAGGAGGAGCAATCAATGGGATATAATAAAGATACGGCGGTATATTCGTTCAGAACCAGGATAATCAGGTTTTTGCTCTCCCTGTTTATGACCATTGTGGCGGCCCTGACTCTGTACCCCGTCATTTATGTGGTATTCGGTGCATTTAAAAGCAACATGGAGCTGTTATCGGGCGGATCGGATATCTTCCCGGCACAATGGATCACGGATAATTTTATACAGGCCTGGAAGGAAGCGGATTTTGCGACCTACACCTTCAACAGCATCTACCTGGCGTTCGGCGTCATGCTGTTATCCCTGCTGTTGAGCAGTATGGCCGGTTATGTATTCGCCCGTAAAAAATTCAGGGGAAAAGAGCTGCTGTATGGATTATTCATTGCGTTTATGTTCATTAATGTAGGATCGGTGACCCTGCGCCCCTTATTCGAGCTGGCAATCAAATTGAAAATGAATACCTCCCTTTCCAGTGTCATATTGATCTCGGCGGGAGGCGGCCAGGCCACCTATATATTCCTGGTGAGAGGGTATATGGCCTCCATTCCCCATGAATTGGACGAAGCCGCCAAGATCGACGGCTGCACCTTCTTCCAGACCTACTATAAGGTGATCCTGCCGGTACTGAAGCCGATTCTGGCAACCGTAGCGCTTCTGTCCTTCCGGGGAGGCTGGAACGAGTATATTCTGCCGCTGGTATTTACCATGACCAATGCGTCCAGGAGACCCCTGACCGTGGGCGTGACCATGCTGAAGAATGCGGGGGACGGCGCCGCGGCGTGGAATATCATGTTTGCGGGTGCAACCATCGCTATTATTCCCATACTGCTGATCTATATCTTTACAAGCAAGCTCTTTATCAAGGGCCTGACCGCCGGAGCAGTCAAGGGATAGGCGGAACAAAGAGATACGTATACCGGCCCCGGAGGATGTATACGTATTTTTGCATGTAAGATAAACGGATGTATCTTTGGGCCGTATGCTGCGGCGGAATGGAGAAAGAAATGAAGGATTATATTCATAAGGTAATTGCCCCCAAGCTGCAGGGAGACGGAGGCTGGATAGAATTCATCTCATGCCGGGGGGATGAACTGAAGGTAATGCTTCAGGGAGAGTGCTCAAAGTGCGAAGCGGCAGACCGCTGCATGGCCTGGGTGGCCGGTGAAATAGAACGGGATATGGATAAGAAGGTGAATATTGTTCCGGTCAGGAGCAGACCGTTTTTCTGGGACAGGTAATAAGTTATGTATGTTATATCGGTGTGCTGTTTGGTTTGTCTTTAAGCATAGGGCAGATGTCAAAACCGGCAGAACGCAATCGATACGGGAAGTACACCAGGGTGAGTTTGAAAAATGCTTGTACCGGGAAGGAGAAAGGAAATGGCATTTGTAGAGGTAATACGCAGAAGCATGCGCCCGGAGGAGTATACACAGCTTCAGTTCGGATGGCTGAAACGATATATCTATGATGAAAAATATGAAATTAAGGATATTGAGATATGTGATGCCAGGCAGGTATCCGAGGACCGGTATGAATTCTATCCGGAAGGCTGGCGTCCGTTAAAGAAGGGGGACATGTATTTTACCCCGGACGGGACCTCGTTTATTAAGGCAAGGGTAACCATACCGGAGCAGCTTCAGGGAAAGGAATTATGGCTGTCCCTTTGGACGGCGGCAGAGGTCATCGTAAAGGTGAACGGGAAGTATGCGGGGGGAATCGACCCCAACCGGGACCGGCTGCTGCTCAGCCCCTTCATCAGCGGCAGCGACCTGTTGATTGAAATGGAAGGCTACAACCGTTCCAAGCCGGATGATGAGCGCAATCCGGATGCCATGCAGTTAAAAGGCTGCAGGCAGGTCTTCAACGGCCTGTACCTGTCGACCCTCCATACGGATATATTAAGGCTGTTCTATGATCTGCAGCTGCTTCTGGATGTCTCCGGGAGTCCTTATTTTAATGAGGACTACAGGAGATTTTTGAATAAGGAATTAAATAATGCATTGAAATACATCGATTTTGACACGTTGAGGGATAACACGGATCCGGAGACCGGATGCCTTGTTCTAAGTGATGGCCGGAAGAACGAAGTAATGGAAGGGATATGTAAGGCGGCTGCCTATATTGACCGGGTCATCTATTCCAATGATGATTATAAGGGCAGCGGAGATGTGGCTGTGGTGGGCCATTCCCATCTGGATATCGCATATTACTGGAGAAGGATCCATGCGGTCCATAAGAATGCAAGGACGGTACTGATCCAGCTGCGCCTGATGGACCGGTACCCGGAATATAAGTACACCCATACCCAGGCATACACCTATGAGCTGCTGGAGCAGTATTACCCGGAGCTGTTCGCGGAATTAAAGGAGAAAATAGCCTCGGGTAATTTTGAACCGGCAGGCGCCATGTATGTGGAGCCGGACTGCAACATACCTTCCGCGGAAAGCCTGATCCGCCAGTGCCTGTACGGGCAGCTGTACTACAGGGAGAAATTCGGAAAAACCGTGAATAACTGCTGGCTCCCGGATGTATTCGGCAACAGCTGGATTCTGCCTCAGATCCTGAAAAAGAGCGGAGTGGAGTATTTTGTATCCAACAAGATGTCCACCTGGAACGATACCAACCGGTTCCCTCACAACAACTTTATATGGAAGGGGATCGACGGCTCCCTGGTATATGCCTGCGTCCCCCCGACTCATTTTATTACCTGGAATATGCCCAGCCAGATCCAGGAGAACTGGGAAGCCTACCAGGATAAGGAAACGGGCGGACAGACCCTGTCCATGTTCGGATACGGGGACGGGGGTAGCGGCGCCACCGAAGAGATGCTGGAGCTGATGAAGCGCTTTGACAAGCTGTCCGTCATGCCCAAGACAGAGCATATGGGCGGTGCTCAGTTCCTGGAAAGGAATTTAAAGGACAATGACAAGCTGGAGGTATGGGACGGGGAGCTCTATCTTGAGATGCACAGAGGGACCTTCACCACCAAGTCCGACTTAAAGCGTGAGAACAGGCAGCTGGAATTTGCATTCCGTGATATGGAGATATTGGCTGTACTGCGCAGGCTGTCGGGAAAGGAGACGGATTCAGACTTCCTTCGCAGCATTTATAAAAAATTCCTCATCAACCAGTTTCATGATATTCTGCCCGGAAGCCATATCCATCCGGTATATGAGGACGCCATGGCGGATTATAAGCTTGTACGCGAGGCTCTGGAGGCTTACCGGGGAAGGGGAGACGCTTATTTTAATTCCCTGAACTTCCCTCGGACCTCGGTTACCTTTGCGGAGGATGAGCTGGGGAATATTACCCGGTGCGGTAAAAGGGGACGCTTTGTGATCCCGGACATGAAGGCCTTTGAGCTGAAGGAAAGCCTGCCTGCCCTGCGGGAGGTGCCTGGCTGGCTTAAGGAAGACGGACTTCATGTGGAGACACCTTATTATAAGATCATTTTTGACCGGAACGGAAGCATATTAAGCCTGTATGACAAGGAACTGGACAGGGAATGGACCGAGGGGGCGTTTAACCTGCTGCACATATACCAGGACCTTCCCGGCATGTATGACGCCTGGGATATTCTGCCCGACTACAAGGAGAAGGAAATGGAACTGCAGATTGAGGAACCCCTGCACAAAGCCTATGAGGACGGCAGTATGGCAGCCTATGAGGTGAGCCTTGCTGCGGGCAGGAGCACCTGGAGGCTGGTGATCCGCCTCTTTGCGGATACAAGAGCCATCGATGTGGAGAATATCGTTGACTGGCACGAAAAGCATAAGCTGGCCAAGATGGAATTCGGCATCAATGTGGTTTCCAGGGAGCTGGTATGCGATACAAGCGCCGGATATATCCGCAGGGAAACCCATAGGAATACCTCCTGGCAGAAGGCCAGATTTGAGGTCTGCTCCCATAAGTGGTGCGATATGTCCGAGACAGGCGGAGGAATAGCCTTCATCAACGACGGCAAATACGGCGTCGGTGTGGACGGCAGTCATATTACCCTGAGCCTCCTAAGAGCAACCATCCGGCCGGACGTTACCTCGGATATGGGTCATCATGAATTCGGCTACCGGATCGTTCCCCATGGGGACGACCATATCAAGGCACAGATCAACCGGATGGCCTATGAATATAATGTGCCGCTGTGCAAGCCGGAGCTTCCCCCGGAGATATCCCCGGGGATGAAGGAGCTTCTGCGGGATATCTCCGGGGAGCGGACCGGCCTCTATCTTCAGGCAATGAAGCTGAGCGAGGATGGAAGCTCCGTCCTGGTGCGTATGTCGGAGCAGGACGGACGCAGGGGAAAGCTTAGGCTTACCGGAGAAGTACAGCCTGTAAATATGCTGGAGGATAATGACGGAGAGCCTACGGCTGTTATTGAATACGGCCCTTTTGAGATTATATCGTTCCGGGCGGACTTACTATGATCTCAGAGCAGTAACGGTCAGATACTGTCAATGGGACATCCGGCAGACAGGCAGAGAGGAAAGGGTTGAAAGTAATTTACTTTCAGCCCTGATTTGTGCCTGCGTATTCTCCGGCACAAATATATATAGAATGGTTATATGAAATGAATGTATGAAATGAATGTATGGAATGAATGTGCTGAATGTGTGAACAGAATATATACGCTGAATGTGTGAACAGAATGTATGCATTGAATTGTGTGAACAGAATGTATGCGCTAGTTGTGTGAACAGAATGAATGTGCTGGATGTGTGAACAGAATGTATGCGCTGAGTTGTGTGAACAGAATATATGCGCTGGATGTGTGAACAGAATGTGCTGGATGTGTGAACAGAATGAATGTGCTGGATGTGTGAACAGAATGTATGCGCTAAGTTGTGTAAACAGAATGTATGCATTGAATTGTGTGAACAGAAGGTATGTACTGGATGCATGAACAGGATGCATGCGCTGGATATGTATACAGATATATGTACTGGATGCATTACTGGAGGTATGCACTGAATATATGCACTAAATGTATACATTAACGGAGGTAATTATGGAATTCAGATTGGATAAGGACGGATACGTCACAAAATATCTATATTCCGGAAGGAAGGAGACGGAAATCCATGCCGGAGGCGGCGATACCAATCAGCTGAGATATGAGAAATATTTAAGAAGCATCATTGCCGGACATGAGGATTTGGTACCGCCGGAGGAAATCAGATTAGGAGAAAAAAGCGCGCTTGGTATGGAGTGGGAGTATTATTATTCCTATGGCAATACCTTCTTCGATGCTTCTTCATTCTATGTGGATCTCAGGAAAATCGATTTATATGCGGCCACGGTCCTTGTTGCCCCGGAGGATATGGACGTGTCGGCATATCTGTGGAGCTATGCCGCCGTTGATCTCTGGATAAACGGAACGCTTGCGGGGACGATTCATACTCCTGTCTATAAGCCGGTCAAGAGGACAAGGATACGGCTTCCCCTGAAAAAGGGTGAGAACAGGATCTTTGTCCGTCTGGAAGCCCTGGGGGTCAGGGACACCAGGGTGTCCTTTGCGCTCCAGATATTAGAGCGCGGGGAGGAAATATATGTGACCCTGCCGGATAAAGAAGGGGCAAAGCCCTATATTGAGGCGGAGGAGATACTGAATTCCGCCGTATTGGAGGACGGCTGTATCAAGCTTGCCCGTAAGCTGCCGGAGGGGAGCTTCATCCGTTATGATACGGAGAATCCGGATTTCAGAAAACACAAGGACCGGTTTATCACAGAGGACGTATCCGGATTATCAGAAATTAAGCTGAAGAGCTTTGCAGCCTTCCATATAGCGGTAACGATCGGCAGGAGCAGGCTGAGACGCCGATTTGAAAGAAGCGAATTGCGGACCTCCCGGTATCTGCAGGGGGAAGAAGACCACAGGAAAGCTGTCTATGAGAACATTGCGGGGATAGCTTCCATCCTCCGTGAGGAGACGGACGGCTTTGCACTCTATCCCATGTTAGCCAGATACTATCTGGGAGAGAGAAGGAAGAGCGACGAGGAGGAGCTTAAGGTCACTCTCCGCCAGATCGAGCGGAGGATGGACTGCGCAGATTTCATGACCTGCGCATTGATTCGGTTCATGAAGAATTATGAGATCACAGATGAGATGAGAAGCGAAATAAAAAGGGTCATGCTGAATTTCCGTTACTGGATGGATGAGGAGGGACAGGATGCAATGTGCTTCTGGAGTGAGAACCACTCCCTGATGTTCTATCAGACCGCTTATTTCTTCGGGCGGGAATACCCGGAGGACATATTCCTGCGCTCCGGCAGGAACGGAAGACAGATGGAGGAAGCCGCACGCCGCCGCCTCTATGAATGGTTTACGGATGTGTGTGATCAGGGCTGCGATGAATTCAACAGCGGTGTCTACTCACCTATCACGTTTGCGGCTGTTTTGAATATTGCGGATTATGCCGAAGAGGAGCTGGCAGCGCTGGCGGTAAAAGCGGCGGACCAATTGCTCCGGACCCTGGCGCTTCATTGCTTTAAAAATGTTATCATCGCTCCCCAGGGAAGAGTGTACCGCGACGTTCTCTATCCCCACCGGCAGGCCCTGCAGTCAATCGTCCATTATGTCTGTAAAGAAGCTCCGTATGTATACAGCGAATGGCTGATTACCCTTGCGACAAGCAGGTACCGGATACCGGAGGATTTCACCGGGCGGATGCGGCAGACAGGGGAATTCTCTTATTCCACCAGCAATGCGGTCATTGACCTGTATAAGACGGAGGATTATATACTGACCTCCGTCCAGTCTCCCAGAAGGGACGGCAGGAGCAGAAGCTGGGAACCGGACAGGAAGGAAGAAAACCGTGACAGGCACATTTACACCAAGTCATTAAATGAATGCTTTCATGGAACCACACAATTTGAACCGGGGGTATTAGGCTACCAGCAGCATCTGTGGTATGCGGCCGTTGATCCGGAATTGGCGGTGTTTACGAACCATCCGGGCGGGTCCTGTGAAGCCATGTCGGAGACACGTCCGGGCTATTGGTACGGCAACGGCATTCTGCCCGCACTTCGCCAGGAGAAGAATGTCCTTGGAATTATTTATGACATCCCGGATACCCATCCCGTCGGCTTTACCCATCTGTATTGGAATGCCGGGAAATTTGACGAGACAACGGAAAAGGGCGGATGGCTGTTCGGCAGGAAGGGCGGCGGTTATGTGGGTATATGGTGCAGCCGGGTTATGACAGATTATAATGATGTGTTATTCCACTGTGAGAAAAGAGCCTACGGCAATAAAACGGCATATCTTTGCGTATGCGGCAGTGAAAGGGAATATGAAAGCTATGAAGGATTCATGAACCGGTGCCTCCTTGATAAGGTTCAATTTTCAGAAGATAAGAATACTCTTGTATGCGGCAGCTTTGCATTGGTTTTTGAGCCCCATAGAAATGAATCCCAATATGTTGAATAAGGAGACTGATGCGGAAGTCTGAAGTAAGAGGATTAATCCGGAAGTCCGAAATTTAGAGATTGATCCGGGGGCCGGACGGGCATAAAGGAATTCCATACAGTCATGAATGAATTTTATATAGTTGAAAATAATAGTTACATCGGATTATTCTGCAGATAGGATACAAAGGCCTTTGCGGCAAGGGACAAGGACTTGCCCTTCCGGTGGACCAGCATAATATCCGAGGTCAGGTCAGGGTTTGAGATAGGCTTCGCCAATAAGTCATGCCTGGAATAGGAAATGATGGATTCGGGAACGATGCCTACGCCCAGACCGGCCTCTGCCCAATGGAGCGTGGTACGGGCGTCATCATTGATGCATATCAGGTTGGGGGAAACACCGTCGGCCTGACTGTGTTTTCTAAGGATATCCTCCCACCTGCGGTAGATGATCAGAGGATATTTCCATAAATCATTCAGACCGATGCTGTCGGCGGTAATATGGCCGAAGAATTGCTGCCTCCCTATGGCATACATAAGATTTTTCCGGATGGGGTAGCAGACCAGGCCGGTGTTCTGGAAGGGAGTTCTTACGATGGCCAGATCAACCATATCCGAGAATATGGCTTCGATCAGCTGATAGGTGTTTTTCTCATAGACCTGATATCTGATATTCGGGTGCTGCCGAAGAAAGCCGGGCAGTATGGCCTCCGGCAGATAATTGCTGACGGAAGAGATGATCCCCATATGAAGCACGGAAGCAGCGGTCCCGATGCCGTTGATCTCCTCAGGAAGCTGTTCCGCCAGGGTTAGTATGGTTTTCGCCTTCTCATAGAGAAGGTATCCGGAGTCGGTAAGGGTAATATTTCTTGCGCCGCGCTGAAACAGGATGCAGTTTAATTCTGTTTCCAGCTGCTGCATCTGGGTGGAAAGGGGCGGCTGGGCCATGTTTAGTTTCTGGGCAGCCCGTGTAATATTCCCTTCTTCTACAATTTTAACAAAATTTCTTAAATGTTTGAATTCCATAAACCACCATTCCATATCAAAATCATATACATAATATACATATATAATATTATTAATATATATGTTGAAGTGATATAATATCGTCAGATATTATATTGGCTGAACATAATGAAGCTGCATCTTCGGCGGGGAGCATGGCTGTCATAGGAGTATGTTTATGCGTTCTTGATCTGCATATTCATAACATAATGTCCGCCATAAGCAGATTGTTCCGGTGAAGGAAGGGCATATCCTGGACCTGTCCAAAATCATGGCATGTTGATAACTTACCGGGTCAGTGTAAGGCGGACGGGCCGTAAATCATGAAGGTAGTCTATGCTCATGATATTATGAAAGCATAGTGAGCATGATCAAGCTTGCCTGAATTATGCGATCGGAGCCGGAGATCATGAATAAACCCTATGTTCATGATATAAATGAAAGCGGAATGGGGAATCATAAGCTTGCTTATGAATTCCGATTGAAGCAGCAAGATCATGAATACGCCTTATGTTCATGATATAATACAAAGCATAGTTATTCAAGTATATCGGAAAAATAGTGTGAGGGTATATGGATGAAAAATATTTTTGAACATTTAAAGGAATATAAAAAGGAATGTGTCCTGGCACCGTTGTATAAGATGCTGGAGGCTCTGTTTGAGCTGTTTGTACCCCTTGTGGTGGCAGCAGTTATCGATAAGGGAATCGGGAACAAGGACATTTCCTATATTATCCGCATGAGTCTGCTGATGGTCTTATTGGCGGTGGTCGGCCTGGTCTTCTCCATAACCGCCCAATATTATTCCTCTGTCGCAGCGGTGGGATCGGCAACATCATTAAGGCATCACCTGTTTGGGCACATCCAGTCATTTTCCTATACGGAGCTGGATACTATGGGGACTTCAACCCTGATAACAAGGCTGACCAGCGATATCAACCAGATACAGAACGCCGTCAACATGGTGCTGAGATTGTTCCTTCGGTCGCCCTTTATTGTGTTCGGGGCTATGATCATGGCCTTTACCATCGATGTCAGGGCAGCTCTGATCTTTGCGGCGGTGATACCGCTGTTGTCCCTTGTGGTATTCGGGATAATGCTGCTTACAAAGCCCATGTATAAGAGGGTACAGGACAAGCTGGATATCATCCTGCGGATAACACGGGAAAATCTGTCCGGTGTCAGAGTGATCCGTGCATTTAATAAGGAAGAACAGGAACGAAAGGCCTTCAAGGAGGCAAATGAAAGCCTGACGTCCATACAGAAATATGCCGGACGTTTCTCAGGCTTGATGAATCCGGTAACCTATGTGATCATAAATGCTTCCATCATGCTGCTGATCTGGACAGGTGCGGTCCGGGTGAACCAGGGAGGCCTTACACAGGGGCAGGTGGTTGCTCTGTATAATTACATGACTCAGATTCTTGTGGAGCTGATCAAGCTTGCCAACCTGATCATCAGCCTGACGAAAGCGTTAGCCTGCGCCAGGCGTGTGTCCGATATATTGGAGCAAAAGAGCGGCATGCAGGAGGGGCAGCTGTCAGAGGACGTTCAGGATAAGGAATACAGCGTGGAATTCCGGGGTGTCGGTCTTACTTATCGGAATGCGGGAGAGGAGTCTCTGACGGATATTACCTTCCAGGTAAAAAAAGGAGATACCGTAGGTATCATCGGAGGAACAGGCTCCGGTAAATCCTCCCTGATTAACCTGATACCGAGGTTTTATGATACCACTGCAGGAGAGGTACTGATAGAAGGTGTGAATGTAAGGGAATATACCTATGAAGCTCTGAATCGGCTGGTGTCCGTAGTGCCCCAGAAAGCGCAGCTCTTTGAGGGCAGCATAAAAGATAATCTTATCATGGGCAGGCAGGATGCCTCAGAGGAAGAGCTGAAAGAAGCTCTGAGGATATCCCAGTCCCTGGAATTTGTCCAGACCAGGGAAGGGAAGCTTGATGCGCCCGTTGAGCAGGGAGGCAGGAATTTGTCCGGAGGACAGAAGCAGCGTCTGACCATAGCAAGGGCTTTGGTTAAGAGGGCGGATATTTTGATTCTTGATGACAGTGCTTCCGCACTGGATTATGCCACAGATGCCAGGCTGAGAAAAGCACTTCGGGAGATGAACCCGGCTCCTACGGTCTTTATCGTATCCCAGAGAGCTTCCTCCATCCTGCATGCGGATCTTATTATCGTATTGGAGAACGGCCGCGTGGCAGGACTTGGAAACCACAGCGAGCTATTGGAGAACTGCCAGGTATACCGGGAGATCTACCATTCACAGTATCAGAAGGAGGCATAGATGATGGGAGGAACCGCAATGAATAAGCCGCATAAAGGGGGTCGGAGGGAAACCGTACAAAAGCTGCTGATCCGTTTGAAAAAATACCGTCTGTATATCACCGGTTCCATCGCCGCGGCAGGAATCACCGTTGCCGCAACCTTATATGTGCCGGTCCTCATCGGGAATGCAATTGACCATATTGTTGACGCCGGTCAGGTAGACTTCGATAAAATCCTTGTGATCCTTCTGAAGGTGGGAATTACCGTAGGTATCACGGGTATATCCCAATGGATCATGAATATCTGCAATAATAAAATCACTTTTCATATTACAAGGGATATCCGGAACGAGGCAATCGAAAAGATCGAGATATTGCCCTTAAAATATATCGACAGGCATTCCCACGGTGATATCGTAAGCCGGGTCATCGCCGATGTGGACCAGTTTGCGGAAGGGCTTCTCATGGGCTTTACGCAATTTTTTACCGGTGTGCTTACCATTGCCGGAACTCTGGGCTTCATGTTCTCCATCAATGTCTATATAACGCTGATTGTCGTGCTGCTGACACCGGTCTCTCTTCTGGTAGCAAGATATATAGCGACCCATACCTACTCCATGTTCCGGCAGCAGTCTATGATCAGGGGAGAGCAGACGGCACTGATCAATGAGGTGATCAGCGGGCAGAAGGTGGTAAAGGCCTTCGGCTATGAGGAAGAGGCAATCAAGCGCTTTGACGC
>JAFADH010000030.1 GCA_023424995.1 Bacillota bacterium
AGGCTTCACTTTGAAGAGATTCTCCGGTTAGCGGCAAGCATCACTGTCGCCAGACTGCTTGAACGGGATGATTTTCAGGGAAGATTCAAAAGGAATGAACCCATCGGGCTCCATGAATTTTTCTATCCGCTGATGCAGGCATATGATTCGGTTGAAATTAATGCGGATATTGAACTGGGAGGTACGGATCAGACCTTCAATATACTGATGGGCCGCAATCTGCAGGGCAGCATGGGGAAAGAGCGCCAGATCGCACTTTTTATGCCGCTTTTGGAGGGCCTTGACGGAATTGAGAAGATGAGCAAGAGTCTGGGCAATTATATCGGAATTTATGAACCGGCGGAAGTTATGTTCAAGAAAGTGATGGAGATACCGGATCATCTGATGATACGTTATTATGAATTAGTCACCGACGAACATCCGGACCGGATCGCAGAGCTTAAGGAGCAGCTGGAACAGGGAAGAAATCCAAGAGACTGTAAGCTGGAGCTGGCCGGCATAATTACAAATTTATATCATGGCAGTGAAGAAACGGCAAAGGCGAAGGAATATTTTCATACCGTATTCCAGAAAGGCGAGCTGCCGGATAATATGCCGGAGATCCTTGTACCCGGTGATGTGAAGACGCTCATGGACATCATTCCCTATCTGACCCGTAACGGAAGTATTCCCTCCGCCAGTGAATTCCGCAGACTTGTTAAGCAGGGCGGAGTACAGGTTGATCAGGTTAAGGCGGAGGAACTGGATGAGCAGGTATTGACAGATGGCTCAGTTATAAGAATTGGCAGGAAGAAGTTTGTAAGAGTCATTATAAAGGAGTAAGTTTAACTTGATTTATGTATTGATAATGTGCTAATGTAATTTGAATGAGTTGATGCACAGTAGAAAGGAGTCAGACGAGATGGAGAAAAAATTGCGAATCACCGTATGGAATGAATACAGGCATGAAAAGATAAATGAGGAGGTAAAAAGAATATATCCGCAGGGAATCCATAATACAATTGCGGATATTTTCCGCGGCAATGAGGAATATGAGATCCGGACGGCCGCATTGGATGAGCCCGAGCATGGATTAACATCGGAGGTATTAGATCAAACGGATATCCTTTTTTGGTGGGGGCATGCCGCACATGAAGAAGTTAGAGATGATATCGTGGACAGAATCTGCAGCCGTGTTTTAAGCGGTATGGGATTGGTCCTGCTTCATTCGGCCCATCATGCAAAGATATTCAGGAAGCTTATGGGAACAAGCTGCAATCTCAGATGGAGAGAAGCCGGTGAGAAAGAACGGTTGTGGGTAGTGGAGCCGGGGCATCCCATTACTGAAAATATTGGCGACTATATTGAGCTGCCCCAGGAAGAGATGTACGGTGAGGCCTTTGAAATACCAAAACCGGATGAACTTGTATTCGTCAGCTGGTTTGAAGGCGGTGAAGTATTCCGCAGCGGCTGCTGTTATTACCGGGGCCGCGGGAAGATATTTTACTTCAGGCCGGGTCATGAAGCATATCCAACCTATCATAACCCGGATATTCAGCAGGTGCTTAAGAATGCAGCCAGATGGGCGGCACCTGTCGGAAGACCGAATGCAAGACTGGATTTTGCCCCGAATGTGGAACCCCTGGAGGAATTAAAGCAAAGATAATTCCGTTGATATATTACCGGATTCTACGATTGATTTGATGAAAAAGGTAATTGATTTGATAAAATAAGGTAATTAATTTGATGAAATAAGGTAATTGAATTCATATTCCATATATAAAGCTAAGATAAATCATAAAGCTAAGATAAATCTGTCCGGAATGGTACGGTCCTTGTGCGGGTTGTTGCAGTCATTGCCTGTTATACGGATAATTTCTTAAAAATCCGAAAATAAAAACAGATTTACGGTATCCGTGCTCATATTAGAATAGAATATTCATAATTGGGAAAAATCTACCATAATGAGCGGTATCACTGATGTAAATCATAATTGATACAGGAGCATGTGAATATGGTGTATTATGATACCGGAAAGGAGCTTAATATGAATTATGAAGGAATAATTATAGGAGCGGGGACTTTTTTTATCATAGGAATACTGCATCCGGTGGTTATTAAGACGGAATATTACATTGGGACCAAAGCCTGGCCAATATTCTTTATCGCCGGAATAATATGCGCAAGCTTATCCTTCTTTTTCGATATACCGGGAATATCAGCTTTGCTGGCAGTTTTAGGTTTTTCACTGTTATGGAGTGTTCGGGAGCTTTTTGATCAGGAGAAACGAGTGGAAAAAGGCTGGTTTCCGGCCAATCCCCAAAAAATATGCTTACCCCAGAGAAAGTCAGCAGTTGAATAAAGCCTGTGTTTGAGTATAGTTTATATTGAACAGCACTCCTGTTCCAAGGTTTGGAGCAGAGGTGCTGTTTTTTTGCTTATGCTTGCTATTACAGATTGATATAATTACAATAGCAGTGCAGGAAATGTTTTGAATGATGATATGCGTTATACTGAAATCACCGTACGGGGAGGTGCACTATGCAGGCATATGAGATCATAAAGACCGGAATTAATTATATCGAACAGAATCTAAAGACAGATATTACCGCCGATGAACTGGCAGCGATGGCAGGTTATTCAACCTTTCATTATTATCGTTTATTCTCATCGGCAGTGGGGATGCCTATCGCAAGCTATATCCTGAAACGCAGGCTGGATCATGCCCTTGGGGAGATCGCCGTGGGAAGAAAAGCGGTTGATGTGGTCTTAGAGTATGGCTTTGATACTTATGCCGGGTTTTATAAGGCTTTTATCAGGATGTATGGCTGCTCTCCAAAGAAATATTTATCGATCTATAAAAATCATAAACCAATAAAACCGGAGGTAATAGATATGTATAACGAAAAAGAACTGCGTAAAATACTTAAAAAATGGGACATGGAAGAAGCTGTTAAGATCAACGATGTCTATATAATGAACGGAACTGCAAAATCGAATACGGTCTGGGCGATAGGCAGCGATTATTATCTGAAAACCGGCAAACGTGAACAGCTGATCAAAAACCTTAAGATTGCCAAGGCTCTGAACAGACATGGCTTTCAATCGGCTATGCCGGTTATTACACGGGATGGCAGCGATTATGCGGATGGTACGGAGGTTTTTGTTCTTACTCACCGGTTGCCCGGCGGTCCGTTGGATAAGTCCGTACGCTATGGAAGCAACCGGTTCGAATACGGCGAAAAATACGGAAGGAGCATTGCCGGGCTTCACCGGGCATTAATAGAAATACAAAGTGATATAGCCCCGGATGATGTTAACCCCTATCAGGTCGTTACGGATTGGGCGCTGCCGAATGTCCGTCAGCAGAATAGCCAGTGGAATATGGGGCTTACGGAAGAATTTTTCCAGGATTATATTAATACCTTCGGAGCACAGATCGGACGGCTGCCAAAGCAGCTTATCCATCGTGATCCTAATCCGGATAATATCTTATTTGATGGCGGTGAGGTAAGCGGATTCCTCGACTTTGATATCAGTGAAATCAATGTCAGGCTGTGGGATGTGTGCTATTGCACCACGGGAATATTAAGCGAATCGGGTGAGGAAGATTATGATAAATGGTTTGATATCCTCAGCGGAGTACTGCATGGTTATGATGACGGGAACAGCTTAACGTCCGAAGAGAAGCAGGCAGTGTATTATGTGATTTGCTCTATACAGATGATATTCATTGCATATTGCGAAGAGCAGGAGCTGAAGCAGCTTGCAAAGACTAACCGCAACATGCTTAGGTTTATCGCCGGTAACAAGGATAAAATCCTTCGAATATCAGAAAAAACCAATTCGTAATAAATATAAATCCAATTGGGGGAAATGTATGACCGGCCATTGGCGATGGCACTGGGAAGCCGGCACAGATGCTTCCTGACGGCCGTTCAATATCCGGGGAAAAGGGCGGACACCGCTTATTCTGCGATGTCCACCCTTTTTAAACTTTATTTTGGATATTAAGATAATTCTTTCAGTCCGAAAACTCAGGCGATGTAGGACTTCAGCATCCAGAGAAGCTTCTGGTACTCGGCCAGATAGCCGGTGAACAGATCGGCGGTGGCGACGTCATCCTCTTCCTCGGCCAGCTTGACGATCTCCTTGGTATCATGAATCCAGTACTCCACATCGGAAATCAGGGCCGTAACGGTATCATCCGAGGATATGGGAGTATCCTCCAGTTCCTTGACGGAAGTCAGAGCCAGGGCTTTCTTCAGGCTGGCTACGGGAGAACCTCCCAGAGCCAGCAGCCGTTCAGCCACCTCGTCCATAATCTCGGCTGTCTGGTCATAAAGCTCCTCCAGTTTGGCGTGAAGGGTGAAAAAGCTGCGTCCCTTGACATACCAGTGCAGGTTGTGAAGCTTAATATACATGACCTGCTGATTAGCCAGATATTCATTGAGTTTATCGTGTAAATTCTTGTCCATGGGTATATCCTCCTTCATGAAATGATATTCTTTATGATGTGAGTATATCACGGTTGAAGATTATTATTCCGTAACTTCATCACTTAACGGATATTAAGCGCTGATAGCCCGTTCATAGTTATCCGCTACGGCTTTCCAGTCAACCACGTTGAAGAAAGCTTTGACATAGTCGGCCCGGAGATTTTTATACTTAAGATAATAAGCATGCTCCCAGACATCAATACCCAGAATGGGAGTCAGTCCTCCGCCCTCCATCAGGGGATTATCCTGGTTGGCGCTGGAGGAGAGCACAAGCTTTCCGTCCCGGCCGGCTGAAAGCCAGCCCCAGCCGGATCCAAACTGTCCGACAGCCAGACGGCTGAGCTCATCCTGAAAGGCGGAGAAGCTGCCGAAAGTCTTCTCAAGTAAGCTGCCGAAAGCACCGTCCGGTTCACCGCCGCCGGAAGGGCTCATGGTGCCGAAGTAAAGGTTGTGATTGTAGAAGCCGCCGCCGTTATTGCGGATGGCTTTGCGCAAGGCTTCATCAGGAAGGCTGTTCAGGGAGGAGAGAAGAATACTGATCTCTTTATCCGCAACACCGGCCTTCTGGGCTGCGTCATTTAAATTCTTGGTATAGGCGGCATGATGCTTGGTATAATGGGTCTCCATGGTAAGAGCATCAATATGGGGCTCCAGGGCATCAAACGTATAAGGTAATTGAATCTGATTATACATAAAGTTTCCTCCTTTCGTTTCGAACTTTATATTAGGTAAAATGCAACTGTTATTCAGTTAGCATGTGCTAACCATCATTGTGATTTTATTGTACCACGGATATCAGGAAAGTCAAGCACCCATCGAATATTTTTATTTCAAATTTATTTTCGGTTTGCAGAACGGCTTCGGTAGAAATGCATCATCAGTATCCAACTCATTCGCTGGCATCTAACCGCAAGTACAGAGGGCAATTCTTTTGTACGAAGCTTCACCTCAAGGAGGAGGTAATATGCCCTCTGTCTGTTGCACTTATTATAGATATGATTATTTGATATCAATAATAAGCGGCTCCTCCAATGACTGGACCGGTGATAATGTCCAACGTATTTTATATTTGTTTTCCATAAAATCCTTAAGCTGATAGTTAACATTATAATAATTTAACTCATCACCGAACCAGTTAGTCGTCCAGGTGTTAAAGGAGTAAATATTGCCGTCCATATCATGATATTGGGAGGATATTGGTTCAGATACATTATTTATCCTGTCGGAGTTAACTTTTAAAGTGAAATGTAATGTGTTATCAATAAGCTCCATCTTCTCCACCGAGATATCTTCCGGTATATTCGTAATGGTCTTTTCTTTCAGGTCGAACTCACCATACAGCCGGTTTTTATCAATGAAAGAAAAGTCTGTTATATACATCGTAAGATGCTCTGCATCCGAGAAGTAGCTGCTTTCAAAATAGAGTGCTCCGATATCAAAAGAATCAATGCTGCCGGTTGCCGTGATTCCATGCGTGCGATTATCATATATGATACCGTTCTCATCCTTAAAATAAACCAGCAACTCGTCCAGAACAGCGCTGTTATCAGTATCACAATCCAGGTAGAGCCTTGTTTTGGTGGGGTAAATGTTCAAACAATCCAGATAAATGCGCTGTCCTTTAATCGAAATCCACTTCTGAAGTGAAACCGTTGTTACAGCACCGGTGAATTTTTCATTCGGTATAAGTTCAAATGAAAAATCATAGTCAATACCGTCCGTGGTGTTATTCTCAATGGCAGGACTTTCACCGTCCTCGGGTAATATTGCCTCCTTAAACTCATGGAAATCATCGGTTTTGTTAATTGTTATATTAAATAATATTTTGTCCGGTATTGCGGTATCGGGATCGGTAAACTCTATTTGTATTTCCTCCAGCTTTCCGGCTTCATACATCGTATCAAAAACTAAAGCGGCAGCCAGCTGCCTGCGGTCCCCATTAAGTAGATTAAAATGATAGATACCGGCTTCGACAGGTGCATCAACCTTGAAGAAGATAGAGATATGCCCGGCATCCAGTATCATATATTCCACTGTGACAGTGACATCGTCCTTGGTCTGACTTTCCCCAATCATTTGGTAATAGTCATTTTCAACTGCCAGCTTCAGGCTTGGATCAAAGGCTGCTGCTGCAACCAGATCCCTAAGAATAGGTACATTGCTCATGGCTAAAGCTGCTTTGGGGAATAAATTGACCAATAATATAAATAAAAGTATGATGGAGCAGAAGGATAGGACAGGAGCCTTCCACAGGATGGACTGATGCTTATGATGTTTTGCCCGTTTTACCGCTCTTGTGACGATGTAATCTAATTCAGCCGGAGTCTGTTCCAGGGTATTTTTCAAATCTTCAAATTCTTCCTTGCGATTCATCCTTCTACCTCCAATTCCAACCTTAAGAGAGACAAAGCCTTGCGTTGTCTTGTTGCTACGGTACCCTGGGGCAATTTTAGAATGCCGGCAGTTTCGGCCAGGGTATATCCATTAAAATATCTCAGGTTAATTATGATCTGCAGCTCCTCCGGCAGTCTGTCAATCGCATCCTTTAAAGGAAGGGAATCAAAATCAACCTGTTCCCGTACGGGTATTTCAGCCTGACGGTCAATTTTTCTTAACCGTCTTAATTCTTTCCGGCATACATTAATCAGAATACTTGTGGTCCATGTCTTGAAATATTCAGAATGCTTTAATTGCCTGAGGTTCTTATATGCACGAAATATAGTTTCGTCCACAGCCTCAAGTGCTTCTGCTTCGCTTTTTAAATAAATATAAGCAATGCGGTACAACCGGTGCTTGATTGAATCAATTTCTGTTATGAACTTATCTTCGGACATCATCCCGGATATTCCTTTCTTATCTTTCTATCTATTAGATACTCTACAGGAGAATTTTTATTTTAGATATGATAAAATATTTAGGACTTTATAAAAATCTGCGGATCATAACTCACAGCAGACCCGAGAATGTCCCGTATCTGCCGGATTGGTCTGTTCCCGGAAGGTAATTAGGTTATGAGCAAAGGATAAAGGATACATTGTTTAATATAATAAATTACCAAACTTCGGATGGTTTCTGCTATAATAATAAAAATGGAGGTACAGAAATGTCAATGAATATAAATATCAAGTTAAAAACCATAGTATTAGATTGTACGGATGCCCATAAGCTGTCGGATTTTTACGCAAAGCTTTTAGGATGGACAAAGACCTTCGAGGAAGCGGACTGGGTATTGATGCGTGACCCGGAAGGAGGAACCGGCCTGTCATTTCAGTCAGAGCCCCTGTATATAAGGCCGGTCTGGCCGGAGGAACCCCTAAGCCAGCAGAAAATGCTGCATCTGGATTTTCAGGTAGAGGATCTCGAGGCAGCGGCAGTATATGCGTTGGAATGCGGAGCAACACTGGCACCCGAGCAGTTCCTGGAAGGTGTAAAGGTATTCTTTGACCCGGCCGGGCATCCTTTCTGCCTTTTTACTGACTAGAAGATGGCTTGATAATAAATGAAAGGATAACAATGAAATATCATAATATAAAAGAAGCTGTTTTTCTTTCTCGTCCAAATCGATTTATTGCCTATGTTGAGATTGAGGGCAGGAAGGAGATATGCCATGTTAAAAATACCGGACGCTGCCGGGAATTATTAATACCTGGAGTCACGGTATATGTGCAGGAGGCGGACAAGCCCGGCAGGAAGACGAAGTATGACTTGATTGCCGTATATAAAGGGAACCGGCTGATTAATATGGACAGTCAGATCCCCAATAAAGTATTTGCCGAGTGGGTAGCCGGGGGAAAGCTGTTTCAGAATATTACCAGGCTTCAGCCGGAATGCAGGTTTAAGAATTCCAGGTTTGATTTTTATATAGAAGCGGATAATCAGCGGATATTCCTTGAGGTGAAAGGAGTAACCCTGGAGGAGAACGGTGTTGCCATGTTCCCTGATGCCCCCACGGAGCGTGGAGTGCGTCATGTTATGGAGCTGTGCGAATGCGCGGAGGAGGGTTATACTGCTTATATCGTCTTTATTATTCAGATGAAGGATGTCAGATATTTTACGCCGAATATAAGAACACATAAGGCGTTCGGAGATGCGCTGAAACTGGCACAGAAAAGCAATGTAAATATAATTGCACTGGATTGCCTTGTGACGGAGGAAAGTATAAAAGCGGAGGATTATGTGCAGGTCAGATTATGAAAGCGGTCTTACCGCATAGGTAAGGTACCGGCATGTAGAATAGCCGTGGCATGTAATCTTTCTATACGGCACACACGTTAATCGCTTTGCTTTTTGTAATATTGTAACTATTGTAACTGATGATAGGCATTTTTATATACTCCCATCCTTCAATGGGATATAAAAATGCATTTTAGGTTTACTTTACCATATATAAACAAACTTATATTTTCATTTTGAACTAATTTTTACAGAAGCAAAACCTGATTTTTTGACAGGTATTAAAATACATTTTCCGGTAACTTAAGGATATGGGGATCATTATTTTTATAATTATTTATAATTATATTATAGAAATAAGCTTTTTAAATCCGAGTAGAAATCCGGATAGGAGATATCCACACATTCTGCTTCCAGAATATCTGTCTCACCCTCAGCGATCAGGCTGGCAACGGCAAAGGACATGGCAATCCGATGGTCGGATTTACTCCCGATAACAGCACCGTGTAAGGGCTTTCCGCCATTAATTATCATACCGTCAGAGGTGGCGCGGATATCGGCTCCCATTTTCTTAAGATTATCAACCATGACGTCGATACGGTTGGATTCCTTAACCTTCAGTTCAGCTGCATCCCTGATTATGGTCTGACCCTTTGCGATACATGCGAGGACCGCAATCATCGGTATCTCGTCAATCAAGGTGGGAATGATCTCTCCGCCGATCTTAGTTCCGGTTAGCTCACTGTGCCTTACAAGAACATCGGCAGTAGGTTCACCGGCACCTGTGGACACGTTCTCCAGAGTGATATCCGCCCCCATGCTCCGGCATACCTTTAGAATTCCGTCCCTGGTGGGATTGATGCCCACATTCTTAATCATTACTTCGGAATTAGGAACCATAAGCCCTGCCGCTATGAAATACGCGGCAGAGGAGATATCGCCGGGGATATTTATATTTCGCCCTGTCAGCTTTGGATCCGGTAAGATGACAGCAGTATTTCCTTTTGAAGTAATATCTGCTCCGAATTCGGACAGCATTAATTCAGTGTGGTTTCTGGATAAGGATGGTTCAGTGACGGAGGTTTCACTATCCGCATACATACCGGCCAGCAGAATACTTGATTTGATCTGTGCAGAGGCTACGGGTGACGTATAGCGGATCCCTTTTAATTTACCGCTGCGTCCGGCTAAGCTGTTAATACCGAGAGGAGCGCATCCGTTCCCGGGAATGCTTATGATATCGGCGCCCATTGATCCAAGCGGTGTCATTATACGGTCCATCGGTCTTCTCTGAATGGACTCATCCCCGGTTAAAGTGACCGCAAAGCTCTGGCCGCTTAAGATACCGGAAATCAGCCGCATCGTTGTACCGCTATTGCCGACGTCCAGAATCTGCTCCGGTTTCTTTAATCCGTAAAGACCCTTTCCATGTACAGTAACAGAACCGGAGGAGAGATCATTGATGATCTCTATTCCTAATTGCCGGAAACAACGTATGGTGGACAAGCAGTCAGCTCCCTGAAGGAAGTTGGTCACTTGTGTTGTTCCCTGGGCCAGTGCTCCGAACATAATCGCACGGTGGGAGATGGACTTATCGCCGGGTACGGTTATGGTTCCTTTTAAAGGTCCTTTTTTCTTAACATTCATGGATGAAGTCTCCTTATATTTATTTGCTGCTGAGATTAAAAAGCATAAATAATAATTATTATATTACCTGCAATTAATGTAAGCTATTAGAAGCTGTTTTCCAAACTTCTGATAAAAGAAGCTGTCTTGCCCCGTGCATCTCGATTATCGGAACATTATTTCAGTTCCGATAATATAAGTGATCGGAAGCTGTTTTTCAAGCATTTGATCACATGCACTGTTTTTTTGCGGCCTGCATCCCATTACAGGAAACACTAATTTTGATTCTTATATAAGCAGCAGGATATTATTTCTGTTCGGATATTAAATCCTATATTATATATATCCATGCATTATATGCCGTATAAAATTATGCGTCAGCTTACTTTCTCTCATATATCCTGTAATTATACCGTTCTAATAATGTTACGGCTTTGATCTGGGCAGCTTCTTCATAGAATTCAATACGAAGGACACCTTCCTCGAATTCCCGGTTATGAATAATGCCGATATTTTTAATGCTGATCTGGTTACTGGCGAGGAGGGTAGCGATGGTGGCGATTGCTCCGGCTTCATCCACGATATCCAGATAGATTTCAAACATCTTCTTCATGAGGCCGATGGTCTTATTCGGGATGGAGCTCCGGTATTCCCCCGCCGTATCGAACATGCGGTACAGATAATCCCCGTCCCTCTCTTTCAGTGCTCCGGATGCTTCCTGCAAGGAGGCTATGTACCGGTCCAGAAGCTTCTTAATATCTGCGGCATTTGTCAGGCAGATATTCTGCCACATGACGGGAGAGGAAGAAGCGATCCGTGTAATATCCTTAAAGCCGCCGGCAGCAAGAGAACGCATCTTCTCTGCTTCATCATCGGAGTCCCTGATCAGATTCACTAACTGCGCCGCTATGATATGCGGTACATGGCTGATGGCAGCCGTGATCTCATCATGTTCATATGCATCCAGCAGGATGGGGATGGAGCCCATCTGCTTCACTAACTGATGGAGAAAGCCAACCTTATCCTCAGGTACATCCTTCGCAGGCGTTAGAATATAATATGCATTCTCGAGCAGCAGGGCATAAGAATTAAGATATCCCGTCTTCTCTGAGCCGGTCATGGGGTGGCCGCCGATGAACTGCGAAGTAAGTCCCAATTGCTCCGCTGCAGTATGAATATTACCCTTGACACTGCCTACATCGGTAAGGATGCAGGAGGACTTAAGGATGGGCTTCAACTGTCTTAAGTATTCAATATTCGATAATACGGGAGCACACAGGAATAATAGATCACATTCCGGAAAATGATCTTCAAGAGATGAAGCAACCGCATCAAGTACACTGTCTTTAAGAGCAGCCTGCAGGTCGGAGCTTGGCCTATCCTTATGGTAATCATAAGCAAACAGGTAATAATCCTTATGAATTTTCTTCAGTGATCTGGCGATGGAGCCGCCAATCAACCCGAAGCCAATAAAACCTACTTTAAATTCATTCACAAATCCGCTTATAAAACCGCTTTCCGAATCGCTCCTAAAATCACTCTCCATATCGTTCAATATCCTCATACCTTTCAATAGATTTATGCTTATCCTGACTGCTTATTGTTCGGTTATCCATATAAGCAGCCGGAAGCTGTCTTCTTATAATTTCTTGCCCATCAGAGCCGCCAGAGGACGGAGATCGCCGGTTAATTCCTCAAATTGCTCAAAAGTCAGGGACTGGGGACCGTCGGATAGAGCAATGGAAGGGTTGGGATGGGTCTCGATCATGAGGCCATCCGCACCGACAGCCACGGCACTCTTGGCCAGCGGTTGGATATAAGCTCGGACACCGGCTGCATGGCTGGGGTCTACGATGATCGGAAGATGACTCTTTTCCTTAATAACCGGAACCGCACTGATGTCTAAAGTATTCCTGGTGGCGGTTTCGAAAGTACGGATGCCGCGTTCACACAATACAACATTCGGATTGCCTTCCGCGATGATGTATTCGGAGGCATTCAGCCATTCATCAATGGTAGCGGCAAGACCGCGTTTCAATAATACGGGAAGGCCTGATTTGCCTGCTTCTTTCAGAAGATAGAAATTCTGCATATTGCGGGCGCCGATCTGAAGCATATCCACATATTTTACAGCCGCTTCTATAGCGCCCAGGCTGGTCACCTCACAGATAACAGGGAGACCGGTCTCTTCACGGGCTTCCTTCATATATTTCAATCCGTCCTCCTCAAGTCCCTGGAAAGCATAGGGAGAGGTCCTGGGTTTATAGGCTCCGCCCCGCAGCATCTGGGCTCCGGCCTTTTTGATGGCATGGGCGGTTGCAAGCAACTGTTCCTTGCTTTCTACGGCGCAGGGACCGGACATGATAACCAGAGTATCTCCTCCGATAACCACATTGCCTACCTTGACCCTGGAGGGTTCCGGATGGAATTTTTTGTTGGCAAGCTTATAGCTTTCTGTTACGGCCACGATTTTGTCTACATCCTCAAAAATCTCGAGATTCTGGTCCTGGAGCCTGGTTTTATCACCGACCACTCCGATGATGGTCACCTCTTTGCCGGCAGAAATATGAGCATCCAAACCCTTTGCTTCAATTAAATTCTTAATTCTCTCTATGGATTCCTTTTTTGCCCGCGGTTTCATTACAATAATCATAGTATTTCGTCCTTTCGTATGCAGCTAGTTCATAATGAGGATTGGGAATTCAGGAATATAGCCTTTATAATCCAATCTGCTCACGGTGAATATGACTATAATACACTCTAAAAATACAGGTGTCAATACTCTATTGCTTTAAAGTGTTACGGTTTAAAGCGTAAAAGGAATAAGTTTGTTAATAATAGCATAAAACTATTGTAAATTAAAGATACCTCTAGTAAAATATACTAAGAGGTATCTACGGGTGATTACAGAGAACTTAACTACATTTGATGTTACAGCTTTGATAAGTTTCCCGATAGCTCGTGTCACATACAATTTAATATCCCATAAGTTCAATTCGAATCGAATTGGACAACGTTGCCTGAGCTGTGTGATGTGATAACGGACTATGCTTTTTGTAAGTTACCCCGACTACTTACTACTTAAAGCGTATTGGAGGAAATCATATGAATGTTTACACTTCAGAAAAGATTCGCAATGTTGTTTTGTTAGGCCACGGTGGCTGTGGCAAGACTACTTTAGTCGAAGCCATGGCGTACACAACCGGTATACTGAAAAGGCAAGGAAAAGTTGAAGAGGGAAATACCATCAGTGATTACGACAAGGAAGAGCAGAAGAGATTATTCTCAATCAGCACAACAGTAGTACCTATCATATATGAAGATACCAAGATTAATTTTCTGGATACCCCGGGTTATTTTGATTTTGTCGGTGAAGTAGAAGAAGCCCTGGCAGTGGCCGATGCCGCGGTAATTGTTGTTTCAGCGAAAGCAGGAGTCGAAGTCGGCACGATGAAGGCATGGGATTTTTGTGAGAAATTCCGTCTGCCCAGAATCTTTTTTGTAACGGATATGGATGATGATAACGCAAGTTATCGCGAAGTAGTTGAGAGGTTAACGGAACTTTACGGCAAGAAGATAGCGCCTTTTCATATTCCCATCAGGGAAAATGAGAAGTTTGTGGGTTTTGTTAATGTTGTTAAGATGGCGGGAAGAAGATTTACCACAGCAAGTAACTACGAAGAATGTGAGATTCCTGATTATAGTAAAGAAAATCTTTCTAAGTTCAGAGAGGTATTGCTCGATGCAGTAGCTGAGACCAGTGAAGAATTGATGGATAAGTACTTTGCCGGTGAGGAGTTTACCCAGGAAGAGATATCTGTGGCGCTTAGAAATAATGTAATAGATGGCACCGTTGTTCCGGTTTTGATGGGTTCCGGTTTCCATGCCCAAGGCACCACCATGCTGCTGCAGGCAATTGAGAAGTATTTCCCGGATCCCACCAGGATGAGCATCAGCGGTAAAAATTTAAAGAACGGTGAGGACTTTGCAGCTGACTATGATGAGAAGAAGCCATTTACAGCAAGAGTGTTCAAGACGATTGCCGATCCCTTTATCGGTAAGTTCTCATTATTCAAGGTGTGCTCCGGCGTGATCAAATCAGACTCCCTGATTTATAATTCAGAGAAAGAGACAGAAGAGAAGGTAAACCGCCTCTATGTACTCCGGGGCAAGGAACAGATTGAAGTTGGAGAACTGCATGCCGGTGATATCGGTGCCCTTGGCAAGCTGTCCGACACGGTAACCGGTGATACCCTTGCCACTAAGGCCGTTCCCATTGCTTATGACCGTATTACGGTAGCAACTCCTTATACCTACCAGCGCTTCAAGACCAGGAATAAAGGGGATGATGATAAGGTATCCCAGGCACTTGGCAAGCTGATGGATGAGGATCTGACCCTAAAGATGGTAAATGATAAGGAGAACAGACAGACATTATTATACGGAATCGGCGATCAGCAGATGGATGTGGCAGTGAATAAGCTCCTGACAAAATATAAGGTTGAGATTGAAGTGATGAAGCCTCGTGTTCCCTTCCGTGAGACCCTTCGCAAGAAGGTGCGCGTACAGGGCAAATATAAGAAGCAGTCCGGCGGACATGGCCAGTATGGTGATGTTCATATTGAATTCGAACCCTCCGGTGACATGGAGACGCCTTATCTCTTCGAGGAGAATATATTCGGAGGATCTGTTCCGAAGAATTATTTCCCTGCAGTTGAGAAGGGTATCGCCGAATGCGTCCTGAAGGGTCCAGTTGCCGGGTATCCGGTAGTCGGACTGAAGGCGACCCTGGTTGACGGCTCCTATCATCCCGTAGATTCCTCCGAGATGGCCTTCAAGATGGCGACCATCCAGGCCTTCAAGCAAGGCTTCCTGGAAGCGTCTCCGGTACTTCTTGAGCCCATAGCATCACTTAAGGTAGTGGTGCCCGATAGATTCACCGGTGATATCATGGGTGACCTGAACAAGCGGCGCGGACGTGTTCTTGGAATGAATCCTGTTGCAGGCGGCAAGCAGCAGATCGAAGCCGACATTCCTATCTCCGAGCTGTACGGTTATTCTACGGACCTTCGTTCCATGACCGGCGGCAGCGGTGATTTCTCCTATGAATTTGCACGCTATGAGCAGGCTCCTTCCGATGTTCAGCAAAAGGTAATCGAAGAGAACTCCAAGGAAGAGCAGTCAGAAGAATAGGAGTATTGTATTATTAAGCTGTACTTATAAATAACATTAGAATTTATGTATATATTAATATAATTAATGAATTGATTTTTTCTGTCTTATGAATTAAAATATCCTACGGATGGAAGATTTAGTTTCATTAATTAGTAAACCTTGTAAAATTAATAACCGGAGGCTATCCCTCAAATGCTTACAATGTAGGCTAGTTGTATGAAGCGCACAATGACTGCAACGATTTGAACGGACAGCCTCCTTACTATTTGGGTAAATGGAGTAGTGGATACTCTTTTTATAAAAACAAACTAAAGGAGAAGGATTTTATGGAAAAGTTTTTCAAATTGAAAGAACATGGGACAAAGATTTCTACTGAAGTTGTAGCAGGCTTTACCACTTTCTTTGCCATGGCGTACATCATCTTTGTCAACCCTGACATACTCTCAAAAACCGGGATCCCGTCAGGTGCGGTATTCCTTGCCACTGTCTTTGCAGCGGTAGCAGGTACTTTGGTTATGGGCCTCTTTGCTAATGTACCTTATGCACAGGCACCCGGTATGGGCTTGAATGCATTTTTTACCTACACCGTATGCTTGGGCCTGGGCTTTACCTGGGAGCAGGGTTTAGCGATGGTATTTATCTGCGGCATTATCAATATCATTATCACGGTTACTAAGATTCGCAAGCTTATTATTAAGGCAATTCCTGAGAGCTTACAGCATGCCATCGGCGGCGG
>JAFADH010000188.1 GCA_023424995.1 Bacillota bacterium
ACTGATCCGCATATTGCAGGTACTGATCTGCAAAGGAAAAGCTTTGGTTTTTACACCGGAACCGGCATTTCGCCTTTGAACCGGATCAGTATTCCGCAATTCTGGAATACCTCTGCAGCGGATACTCCCCGTCATGGGCTTCTCCGGAGAGCATCCTTGACATATCGTCATAATCGGTTATTCTGCTTGCGCCGGAACGGAGCAGCTTTCGTGACAATGCTTCCCTCTCATCGGGAGCACAGAGAAGCCCGACGGTCTGCAGATATCCTTTATAGCGGTGCAGACTGCTTATGATATACCTGTGCGGTAAAGGCTTTGCCCAGCAGTTGCCATAGGTATAGGAGGGCTCCAGCTTTTTGTCCGCGGAAGCGGTTATGCTGCAGTGCTCACCGCGGTAGATACGCTGCTCTCCCGCAAGAGCGGATAATTCCTGATTATATAAAAGCAGATTGATCTGAGCCCTGATACCCATAGGAGGAGCCTGATACGATCCGGATGCCAGATTAAGAATGCGGATAAATTCCTCACAGAAATTATAGACCACGGACATCTCTCCGGTATCCAGGAAGATACCCTGGCAGGAGCTGCACAGCAGCTGCTTCGTACGAAGGATATGATGGGCAAGCCCGGTCAGCTTCCGCTCGGATATTCCTTGCCGGGTGATATACGCAAAGCTCAGCTTATGACCCCATTCGATGATCCTGGTGTTAGGGGAAGCCAGAGTGCGGACCGAAGAGATGGCCGCGTCCCCGCCCCATACCACGATGGCGTCGGCGCATTCAGCCAGTGCTTTCATGGAGGACAGGTCACTGGAAGGGGTGTCAAATACATAGATATAATCCGCTAAGGACGGTTCAAGCCGTATCAGCTCCATGAGCAGCATTACGGTAAAGCCCTGGTCGGCGGAAGGGAGCTTCAACAGATTGATGTTGCCGGCCAACAAGCCTTCTATTACGCTGTAAGCAGGAAGTCCGTCCACATTGCCGGCAGCGATATGAAAAAGCACCCCCAGGGGCATGCGTTCCCTCCGAATCACCGTGTTCTCATGAAAGGGAGGAGACAGCACCGCAGCTTCCGGCACTTCTCCCAGCTCCAGCTTCATTTTATATAGCAGGCTCTCCCTGCGGAACATGCGGATAATCTCGTCCAGCTGTTCATAACCGACAGCTCCCGCGGCAATCAACGGCTGTACGATATCGTTATAGAACCCCTGTTCAAAGCGTTCTGCCAGCTTATGACAGGCTTCAATAACGGCCGTGGGATCAAGCAGCGGCTTCTGCAGGGTATGGCAGAGCTGTTTTGGCAGGCCGGGCAGAATATGGCCTATTTTTTCAGAGGGTAAGATGGTTCCGTTCATTAATATCATAGATGTACTCCTATCCGCCTGGTAATCCTCTTCGCAGGCTGTTTCGTCAGAGCTGCTGAAGTAACTGAACTGGTCAAGCACCGGTGGAAACACATGAGTTTTCACCGTATAATGCTTACTTCTTCAACAGCTCGGCGGCTCCGGCGGCGCAGGTCTTAATATCCTGCAAGCCTGCACGTCCCAGAATCTCAAAATACGGAGCCTTGATACCGCAGCCACACTCACTGCCGTCATGCAGGATACCCAGATCGTCCGTCATCACACTTACCAGGGGCATGCTTTCCACCATGGGGGTAATTAAATTTACCAAACCTGGCTCACCATTCTTTACAGGCAACAGGGTGTCGATATCACGGATAATCACCCGGCTGTAGACAGGAACATGAAAATGATGGTTCCTGCAGTCACAGTACACGATGGGATGCTCCACTGCACCGAAGAATTCCCTGCAATTATCCTCCGGTATGCCAAGCACCTCCCGGATTAATGCATACAATGCCGTCTTATCGACCTGCTCCGTATAATGCTGCTTCCAGCCTCCGCCAAGCAGGATTCGGGAACCCTCGGGAAGCTTTAACTTAATTCCGGATTTTTGCAATTCCTGAAGGAAGAAATACAGATAGGACGGAAACCCGATCAGTCTTACAGGAAAAGGCTGCCGGCTGTACCGGAGCAATGCTTTCTTAAGACCCCCCAGATCCAATTGATATCCCTCAGGGGAAGGCTTTAAGGCATATGCCCGGCTGATTGCCGGTGCGAAAAAGGTAGCGCCGAAGGCAGTCTTGGCAATCACGGTGTGATTTTTCGAATCCGGCTTGTATCCCAATATAAGATAATTTGCAGGCTTTAAGGATAATAATCCATGGTAAGCGGCGGTACGCAGCACCATAAAGGCTCCGTAATAAAGACTTTTCAGGTCAAAGCCGATCCGGCTTTTCTTTCCTCTGGTACCGGAGGAGGTAGCCTTGATAAATATTTTCTCCGGAGGCATGGACCTTAGTCTGTGGGTCTTCAGATATAAGGTGGGAAGAGCGGGCAACCGGTATAGATCCTTAATGGAAGCAAGCTGTTTTATTTTAAATTTCCTGGTTTTAAGAATGCGGCGGTATTCCCTGCAATGGCGAAGGTGATACATAACATTATGCTTTACCGCCGATATAAATATGGAATCCGTTCCCGGATGATCATATATATTTTTGCTTGTAAATAAATACTTTCTATAATCCATGCTTCCTCATTCCGTTTCTTAATCATTTTTAAGTTTCTTTTATATATAATATATATAATAGTGTATCATTACTAACGGAGAATGAAAACCAAAACTTGGGGATAACATAATATAAAAGGATGCTGAAAGAGTGTTGACGGCATGGGATATGTATTGACGGGAAAGCAAGGTTGTTAAAAAAGTAACTTTTTTTACTATTTTTCAAAAAAAATAGTTTTCAAAATGAATAAAGGATGTTATACTATACGTATCTGGGCAAGGAAAGCGTATTGTAGCCCACATTTATTCGTCGTTGATTGTTAGAAAGTTAACAATATCTGTTCGATGAATTATGACTAAAATGGTAAGTATACTATAGTGTTAAATAAGTAAGGAGCAGCCATGGGGAAAAGAATTGTTATTATCGGTGCCGGATATGCCGGAATACTGACCGCAAAAAAACTTGAGAAAAAATTAAAAAAGCAGCAGGACATCAATATTACTATTATTGACAAGAACCCATTTCACACAATGCTGACAGAGCTTCATGAGGTGGCAGCCAACCGGGTGGATGAGGATAGTATTAAGATAAGCCTGAGCAAGGTATTCGCAGGAAGAAAGGTAGACGTTAAACTGGATACCGTGACTTCCATCGATTTTGAGAAAAAGACGGTAGTAGGCGCTAACGAATCTTATCCTTATGATTACCTGGTGCTGGCAGCAGGTTCCAAGCCTACTTACTTCGGTGTAAAGGGTGCCGAAGAATTTTCCTTCAAGCTCTGGTCTTATGAGGATGCGGTAACCTTAAAGGACCATATCCATAATGTGTTCAGAAGGGCCATGAGCGTGACCGATCCGGAGGAGAGAAGGAAGCTGCTTACCTTCTGGGTAACCGGTGCGGGCTTTACCGGTGTTGAGATGATCGGTGAATTGGCGGAGTATGTGCCTTTCCTGTGTGAGAAATTTGGAATTGACACGAAAGATGTATCTTTATATAATGTAGACGGCTTAAGCAGAGTGATCCCCAATATGACGGAGAAGCTTTCCGCCAAGGTTCAGAAACGCCTTGAGAAGATGGGGGTCAAAGTGGTCCTGAATTCCTTCGTAAGTGAAGTGGGCGAGGACTTTATCGACTTAAAGCAGGGGGATAGTATTAACCGCTTCACGGCAGGTACTGTTGTCTGGGCAGCAGGTATCCAGAGTACGGATGTTACCCAGAATACCAAGGACTCCCTGGAAGTAGTTCGCGGAGGCCGGGTTCAGGTGGATAGTTATCTTCGCTCCACCAAGGATAAGAATGTATACGTAATCGGTGACAATATGTCCTACATCCCGGAAGGCGAAGACCGTCCGGTACCGCAGATGGTGGAGAACTGCGAGCAGAGCTCCCACACTGCTGCACATAACATTGTATGTGAGATTACAGGCAAGGGAGAGCCGGAGATCTATAAGCCGAAATTCCACGGCGTTATGGTAAGCATCGGCGGACGATATGCGGTTTGCCATGTGGGCCTGCCGGGGCATTTCTTCAGTATGCCGTCCTTCCTGGCAATGTTTGCAAAGCATTTTATCAATATTATTTATTTTATACAGGTACTTGGCTGGAACAAGGTCTTTAATTATGCAAGACATGAATTCTTTACCATTAGAAATTGCCGCAGTTTTGTGGGAGGACATCTCTCCAACAGAACACCCAGCTTTCTGCTGATGCCCCTTCGCGTATGGCTCGGCGCCGTATGGGTATTCGAAGGCATCATGAAGATTGTGGAAGGCTGGTTCACCGATCCGAAGCTTAAGGGCTTCTTCGGCGGAGCAACCGCCTGGTATGACAGCATCCTAAACGGGACTGCGGCTAATCCGGACGGAACCTCTTCCGCTACAACCGCAGCAGCGGAAGGTGTGACCAAGGTGGCGGCGGCAGTATCCAAAACCGTCCAGGCCATTACATTATCCTCCGATGCGGTTTCCGGCGCTACGGAACAGGCCGGTGCGGCAGCAGAAACAGCCGGTCAGGCAGTAGGCCATGTAATCATGAATTGGGATATCTTTGGTTTGATTAGGTTCATCTTCGTAAGCGGCAAGGAGCTGGCTCATTCAACCCTGGGCGATTACGCATTTAAGCTTGATATACCGGCAATGAACTGGTTTGTTGATGAATTGATCATACCTCATGACGGTGTTCAGATGGCGATGCAGATCTTCATCGTTGTCGCTGAGATTTTAATCGGACTCGCATTGATCGGGGGATTATTTACGACACCGGCAGCAGCATTCTCATTAATACTGCAGTTTATGTTTGTATGCACTACCGGTTTGTACCTGGGAACCTTCTGGATGATCTTCGCCGGTATCGCAGTATTGATCGGAGCAGGAAGAACTCTTGGACTTGACTATTACGCAATGCCCGGACTGAAGAAATGGTGGAAAAAACTGCCATTCGTAAGAAAGTGGTATATCTATAATGACTAATGTTATAAACAAACAGGAAGATAGAAAGGCTGTGATCCTGCCGGAGGAGGCTTTGGAGCTCGTACGGGCCGAGGTTGCCGGGGCGCTTTCCGGATCACCTCTGGTGATTCGGGAATATACCAGGCACCTGACAACTTCCCAGGGCAAATTCATCCGGGCTGCTTCCGTGCTTACCTGTGCGGAAGACAGGGAAGGCGGGATTACGCCGAACGCCGTTAAGATAGCGGCAGCGATTGAGATATTGCATCTTGCGACTTTAGTGCACGATGACATCATAGATAATGCGGATCTGCGCAGGGGAGATGTAACCCTCCAGAAGAAATACGGCAAGCGTACCGCGGTTATCTGCGGAGATTATCTGCTTAGCATGGCTCTTAAAATGGCGGCTTCCATACCGAATAAGAAGGAATATCTTGATATGGAGCTTCCTGACTATGTAGGCAGGGTATGTCTGGGTGAATTAAACCAGTATATTAATAATTACAATTTTAATCTGACGATTTACCGGTATCTAAAGATTATCTCCGGCAAGACAGCGGCGCTCTTCGAGGCCTCCTATCTGGCAGGTGCAATATTTGCCGGTGTAAGTGAGAAGGAGACAAAGAAATATAAGCGGCTTGGCTTTTATATAGGTATGATCTTCCAGTTAACGGATGATTGCATCGACTTCGAGAACACGGTGGAGACAGTTTATAAGCCGGTGCAGTCGGATTATGAGCAGGGAGTTATTACTCTTCCTTTAATTCACGCCATGTCGGAATTAAAGGAGTTCAAGGTCAAAGCAGAGAGCACGGGAGTTACAAGGGATGAGATCAATACGGCAGTTGCAAGGACCGGAGGTCTCACCTTTACGAAGCTGATTGTCAGGAAATATTATGATAAATCAGCAAGGCTGATCAGGGAGCTGGATGCTTCTGAGAGTAAAAAGAAAAAGCTGATGAAGGTTTTAAATAAGGCGGCAAGGACTGCCTGACCTTACGATGGATTCCGGATGCTTATGGTAAACAGTAAATGCAGAATATTCAATATACCATAAGCAGTCCGTTCATTCGGAGGAATTTGCCGGGGAATGTTAATTTTCAGACAATATCCCTGGGATTACATATTCGTCCGTAATTTTCCCTTACTTACATGATAAAACAGGCTTTACAATGGTATATTATTCCCGGGCATGCCTGGGATTGATATAATAATAACAAAAAACTAAAAAAAACCACAAAAAATGGGAGGAATAGTTATGAAAAAAGTATTAGCACTAGTATTAGCGGCTGTAATGGTAACCGGTGTACTGACCGGCTGCGGCCAAAAGGCAGATTCCACAGACCCTCTGAAGACAGGTCTCTCAGTAGCATTATCTCTTGCAAAATCCAAGGATGCTGCAGCAGATGCGGAAGGACTCGCAGAGATCGATGCATTCATCGTAGCAGTAACAGTTGATAAAGACGGTAAGATTGAAGAGTGTAAAATCGATGCGGCACAGACTAAGGTTAATTTCTCAACAGAAGGCAAGCTTACAACAGATCTCGCAACCGTATACCAGACCAAGCAGGAATTAAAGGTAGGCTATGGAATGAAGGGCTCTTCCGGCATCGGCAAAGAGTGGTATGAGCAGGCAAATGCATTTGCTGATTATGTAAAGGGCAAGACTGTAACAGATATCAAGGGTATCGCAGTCAGCGAAGAAGACAGAGCAACTGATGCTGATGTAGCAGCTATCGTTACCGTACATATCGGTGATTTCATTAACGGTGTTGAAAAGGCTGTAGCTAATGCGAAGGATTTAGGAGCCAAGAAGGGTGATAAGTTAGGCCTTGGTGTATATACCAATATCGCTAAGTCAAAAGATGCTGCTGCTGATACAGCAGGCTTAGCTCAGGCTTATTCCTATTATACGGCAACTACTTTTGATAAAGACGGCAAGATCACAAGCTCTGTTATCGATGCATCCCAGGGTAATGTTAACTTTGATACGGCCGGTGTAATCACAACTGATTTAGCAGTTGCTCCCCAGACCAAGCAGGAATTAAAGGAAGGCTATGGAATGAAGGGATCCTCCGGTATCGGCAAAGAATGGTATGAGCAGGCGAATTCATTTGCTGACTATGTAGAAGGCAAGACTGCAAGTGATGTTAAGGCAATCGCTATAGAAGACGGGAAGGCTACCGGCTCTGATTTAACAGCTTCCGTAACCGTCAGCATTAACGGTTTCCAGGATATTATCGAGAGAGCTTACAACAGCACAAAATAATATGAACATAATACAGTAATATATAGGGAGTGTTGGAAAACATAATTCTATCCATGTTGGGAAACCCTGAGGAAGAAATTTGTTTCAACACTCCCTTGCTTATTCACAGGAACTATAAGATAATAAGCAGTGATATATTTTAGCATAACATGGGATACATGTCCTTACGTATGAGGTGAAGCTTTGATCAGAAGAATTATAGCAGCAATATTAGTCATTGCATTAATTATGAATTTATCCGGCTGTGATACACGGAACAAGAGATATCAAGCCAGTTTTCTGGAGTTGTTTGATACGGTTACGACAATTGTCGGCTATGCGAAGGATAAGGATACATTTTCTGAATATGCACAGATGATTCATGATAGTCTGGAGGAATATCATGAACTTTATGATATATATAACAATTATGAGGGAATTAATAATATAAAGACCATTAATGACAATGCAGGCATAAAGCCGGTTGCGGTAGATCAAAGAATTATTGATCTTTTAATGGTTTCGAAGGAAGCATATGAATGGTCCGGAGGTAAGAAGAACATCGCTTTGGGTGCGGTGCTTTCCGTATGGCATGATTACCGGGAAGCCGGTCTGGAGGATCCGGAAAAGGCGGAACTGCCGCCTATGGATTTGCTGCAGGAGAAGAACAGGCATACGGATATAAACAAGGTCATTATCGATGAAGCGGCTTCCACCGTATATCTGGAGGACCCGGAGATGAGACTGGATGTAGGTTCCATTGCCAAGGGGTATGCCACGGAGCGGGTTGCACAGCTTCTGAAAGAGGAAGGAATTACCGGACTTCTTCTCAGTGTCGGCGGCAATATCCGTGCCATAGGGTATCGGGATGAGAAGGAGCCCTTATGGAATGTGGGGATACAGAATCCGGACCCGGAGAGTGAGAACCAGTATCTGCTCATAACCCAGCTGGCTGATATGTCCGTGGTATCCAGCGGTGATTATGAGAGATATTATACCGTTGACGGCAAGAGATACCATCATATTATTGATCCGGATACCCTGATGCCGTCCGCATATTTTACGGCAGTATCCGTCATCACACAGGATTCCGGACTTGCGGATGAGCTTACCACTATTATTTATAATATGCCGTTGGAAAAGGGGAAGGCTCTTATCGAATCCCTGGAAGGCACCGAAGCCATGTGGGTCATGAAGGATGGGACCTTGGAATACAGCTCCGGGTTTGAAGCTTATATAAAGTCAAATTAACTGTAAATTTTGTTGCAATATTTTACACCAGGGATTAAAATGTTCACGAGAAGAAATTTACTTAATGATCGGAATGACCGCCGGTGCTGAGGTTCTTGGGCTGATTTGCCGGATCCGTATATAAGGTGATGATTTAACTACGAGGAGGATATAATATTTCATGGACCATATTGACAAGCAGTTATTGGTTATGCTTCAGGAAAACGCAAGAGTACCGATTAAACAGCTGGCTGAAAAGGTTTACTTATCCTCTCCGGCAGTAGCGGCAAGAATTGAACGGCTCGAAAAAAAAGGTATCATAAAAGGGTATCATACGGATATTGACTGGCTTAAATTAGGACAGCACATCACCGCGTTTATCAATCTGGAGGTGGCACCTTCGCAGAAGCCGGAGTTTTATCCTTTTATTAAAGCATGTCCCAATGTTATGGAATGCAACTGCGTGACCGGGAATTATTCCATGCTGATTAAGGTCTGTTTTGAAAGTACCATGGATCTGGACCAATTCATCGGGGAGATCCAAAAATTCGGCAAGACCAGTACACAGATCGTATTCTCGACAGCGGTAGAACACAGGGGGATACAGATATTAAAAACAAATAAAGAGATCGATTGCGATTAACTGGTGCTGATACCGCCGGTTATCATTATATCCAATCCTTTAAAAATCCTGTTATAATACAAGTATTTTGTATGATAATATTTAGCGAGAGGAGCAACGCCATGATACAGACGATTAAGTTAAATCTTGATGATGTGGAGCATCTGGCAGCTATTGCAAAAGCCCTGTCGTCCGAGACCCGCATCGAGATGCTGAGGCACCTGCGGTACAAGGATCTGAATGTGAATGAAATCGCCGAGCTCCTGGAGATACCGGCCTCCTCCTCGGCTGCACATGTCAAGGTTCTGGAGGAAGCAGGCATGATCAAGACGACACTGCAGCCGGGAATCCGCGGTTCCATGAAGGTATGCCATATCGTACTGGATCATCTCTATGTGGAATTAAATACCACCCGCAACCTGGAGCAGGAGGAAGAGATTATTAAGATGCCCATCGGCAGCTATATTGATTATAAGATTGAACCTACCTGCGGTATTGTAAGCAGCAAGGGGCCTATCGGTTCGGAGGATGATCCTCGCTGCTTCTACCTGCCGGAGCGTTTTGACGCACAGCTGATCTGGCTTGGACACGGATATGTGGAATACCGTTTTCCTAATTACTCCCTGTCCGGGAAGGAGGCTATGCGGCTTGAGATATCTGCGGAGCTTTGCTCCGAGGATCATGAGTATAATCTGGAATTTCCTTCGGACATTACCCTGTGGGTGAATGGCCTGGAGGTGGGGACCTGGGGCTGTCAGAGTGATTTCGGCGGACGCCGGGGCAAATCGAATCCTGACTGGTGGCCGGACAAGAATACCCAGTATGGCGTTCTTAAAACCTGGAAGATTACGGAGCAGGGATGCTATCTGGATGATGACAGATCGGGAGAGCATACCTTGATGGAATTTAACCTGGGCCGTTATGACTATATCTCTGTCCGGATCGGTATCAAGGAGGATGCAAAGCACCGGGGCGGTATTAATCTCTTCGGAGAAGGATTTGGAGATCATGCACAAAATATCGTTATGAAAATTGTATTTAAATAATGATATAATTTATAAAATCCTCTTTACAAAGAACGTAAAGAGGAGTATTATAAAATTAAACAAACAAAAATTATGTTATATAACAAGAATTATGAAATAAATATTTTTCATTGAAATGCAAGACTAACAAAGGTGATAAGAAATAAGCCCGAAATATCAGATTGGAGGATTTATATGAAGAAGGAATTGTTACAGAAATTTGAAGAAATATTCGGCAGGGACGGCGAATACCAGGCATATTTTGCTCCGGGCCGTGTGAACCTGATCGGAGAGCATACCGATTATAACGGAGGCCATGTATTCCCCTGCGCATTAACCATCGGTACTTATGCGGTGGCAAGAAAAAGAACGGACAGGAAATTGCGCTTTTACTCTTTGAATTTTGAAAAGCTGGGGGTAATAGAATCTTCCGTGGAAAACCTGGAAAAGAAGAAGGAAGATGACTGGGCTAATTATCCCAAGGGCGTGATTTGGACGCTGCAGAAGAAGGGCTTCGCCATTGACAGCGGTATGGATGTACTGTATTTCGGTAATATTCCCAACGCCTC
Organism: Bacillota bacterium; assembly: GCA_023424995.1. Taxonomy (GTDB): domain Bacteria; phylum Bacillota; class Clostridia; order Lachnospirales; family Lachnospiraceae; genus Mobilitalea. The sequence goes on from JAFADH010000188.1 coordinate 10,716, forward strand.
CGGCCTGTCCTCCTCCGCTTCCTTAGAAGTACTGACGGGCTTTATCCTGACCAGGCTGTTCGGTCTTACCATCAGCTTTACTGACCTCGCACTCCTAAGCCAATATGCGGAAAACAATTTTATCGGCGTAAACTGCGGTATTATGGATCAATTCGCTATTGCCATGGGTAAGAAGGACAATGCCATCTTCCTGGATACGGCGGACCTCTCCTATGAATATGCTCCTCTGGAGCTGGGCGATGCCAGGATTGTTATCATGAATACCAATAAGAAGCGTGGCCTGGGCGAGTCCAAGTACAATGAGAGACGAAGTGAATGTGAGACGGCTTTGGCAGACCTTCAGAAGGTGATCCCGGTGAAGGCGCTGGGTGAGCTCACAGAGGAACAGTTCGAGGCTCATAAGTCAGCCATTAAGAACCCGGCTCACGCAGCCCGCGCAAAGCATGCCGTATATGAGAACCAGAGAACCATTAAGGCTGTGGAGGCACTAAAGAATAAGAACATCACACTGTTCGGACAGTTAATGAACGCTTCCCATTCCTCCCTGCAGTATGATTATGAAGTAACCGGAACCGAGCTGGATACCATGGTGGAGGCAGCCTGGAAGCAGGAGGGTGTTATCGGAGCAAGAATGACCGGCGCAGGCTTTGGCGGATGTGCGGTCAGCATTGTTAAGTCAGCGGATATTGATCAATTTATAGATAAGGTCGGTAAAGAATATAAAGAGAAAATCGGTTATGAGGCGTCTTTCTATGTAGTAGAGATCGGCGACGGACCGGTAGTTCTGTAAGAGCAGTTTAATGTGTGTAATAATGGTTTAAGATGGGAAGAGCCGTCATCGGCGGCAGACAGGAGGATTTCTATGGCAGTTTTAGTTTTAGGAGGCGCAGGGTATATCGGATCACATACTGTGTATGAGCTGATAGACCGTGGGGAAGACGTTGTCATTGTTGACAACCTGGAGACAGGCTACAAGGAGGCAGTTCATCCGAAGGCCCGATTTTACCGGGGTGATATCCGTAATCGCAGCTTTGTAGACAGTGTGTTTGATAAGGAGAAGATCGATGCGGTAATTCATTTTGCCGCCAATTCCCTGGTAGGGGAAAGCATGATCGATCCTTTAAAATATTATGATAATAATCTTTGCGGTACGAAGGTACTGTTAGAATCCATGGTCGCCCACGGAATTGACAAAATCGTATTCTCTTCCACAGCCGCTACTTATGGTGAGCCGGAGCGTGTCCCCATTCTGGAAAGCGACAGGACAGAGCCTACCAACACCTATGGTGAGACGAAGCTTTCCATGGAGAAGATGTTCAAGTGGACCGGTAAAGCGCATAATCTTAAGTTTGTATCCCTTCGCTACTTTAATGCCTGCGGTGCCCATAAGAGCGGACAGATCGGTGAAGCGCACAATCCGGAGTCGCATCTTATCCCGCTGATCCTGCAGGTACCGAATAAACAAAGAGCAGCCATCAGTATCTATGGGGATGATTATGACACAAAGGACGGAACCTGTATCCGTGATTATATCCATGTAACAGATCTTGCACAGGCACACATCCTGGCAGTGGATTACCTGTCGAAGGGGAATGAGAGCGATATCTTCAATCTCGGCAATGGAATAGGATTTACGGTGAAGGAAGTAATTGACGCGGCCCGCAAGGTAACGGGAGATCCGATCAAGACTGAGATTGTACCCAGGCGTGCGGGAGATCCTGCGGTACTGATTGCCTCCAGTGAGAAGGCGAAGTCGTTCCTTGGATGGAAGCCGGAGCATGCAGACCTGGAGGAAATCATTGCTTCCGCCTGGAACTGGCACAGGAGCCATCCCAACGGTTATAAGGGTAATTAGGTAATTTTATTGATACAGCAGTGAATTGACTGCATGCGCCGGTGCCGGGCATCCTCATACAGCCCGGAAGCCGGAGGTATTAGAAATCAATGCACAGTATTTGGAGGAACGATGATTTACGAATGGATCAGGAGACTAATTATATATGGCTTGAAGACAGGCTTGATAGAGCGGGAGGACATAGATTATACCGTCAATCAGCTGCTGGAATTACTGCAGCTGGAGGAGTACCAGGGAGCAGAGATCGGCTCACAGGAATTGGATGGGCTGTCGGAAGGCGGCATCGACCTGGAGGAAATTCTGAACGCTATGCTGGATTATGCTTATGAACAGGGAATTCTGACTGAGAATGGTATCGTATACCGGGATTTGTTTGACACCAGGATCATGAGCCGGTTGGTTGCACGCCCCAGTGAGGTCAATTCGAAGTTCGCACAGCTTTACGGGAAGTCGCCAAGGGAAGCCACAGAGTTTTACTACAAGTTCAGCCAGGATACGGATTACATCCGCAGATACCGAATTAAAAAGGATATCAAATGGATTACCGGTACGGCGTATGGGGACCTGGATGTCACCATTAACCTTTCAAAGCCGGAGAAGGATCCCAAAGCTATCGCAGCAGCAAAGCACGCGAAGCAAAGCGGCTATCCCAAGTGCCTTCTGTGCAAGGAGAATGTGGGCTATGCAGGCAGGGTGGACCATCCGGCAAGGCAGAACCACAGAGTCATACCGGTGACCATACAGGGGCAGGCCTGGGGCTTCCAGTACTCGCCGTACGTGTATTATAATGAGCACTGCATCATTTTTAATAATGAACATGTTCCCATGAAGATAGAGAAGGCTGCCTTCCGGAAGCTTCTTGACTTTGTGATTTTGTTTCCACATTATTTTGTCGGTTCCAATGCGGACCTTCCGATTGTGGGCGGTTCTATCTTAAGCCACGATCATTTCCAGGGCGGAAATTATGAATTCGCAATGGCAAAAGCACCGGTGGAGCGTGAGTTTACCATAACCGGCTTTGAAGATGTGAAAGCAGGTATTGTTGCATGGCCTATGTCGGTAATCCGTATCCGGTCTCATAATGACAGCCGGCTGGTGGAGCTTGCCGATATGATACTGAACAAATGGCGCGGCTACTCCGATGAGGCAGCGGGGATCCATGCATTTACAGCCGGTGAGCCGCATAATACAATTACACCCATCGCCAGAAAAAGAAACCATGTCTATGAGCTGGATCTGGTACTCCGCAATAATATCACCACAGAGGAGCACCCTCTGGGAGTATTCCATCCTCACGCAGAGCTTCATCATATTAAGAAAGAGAACATCGGCTTGATTGAGGTAATGGGCTTGGCGATTCTTCCCGCAAGGCTGAAGGAGGAGATGGGACTGTTGAGCGAATATATTCTGGAAGGGAAGGATATCCGTTCCCATGAGCTGCTGGTAAAGCATGCGGACTGGGCGGAAGAATTCCTGCCCTTTTATCCGGAGATTACGAAAGAGAACATCGACGGTATCATTCAGGAAGAGATCGGGAAAGTGTTTTGTAAGGTGCTGGAGCATGCCGGTGTCTATAAACGCACACCGGAGGGCCAGAAGGCCTTTGACAGGTTCATGAGGTCATTGTAACACTCATGCATTGCGATTACAGGAATATGTATCTCGTCCCTGTATAAGTTTCTCAACAGACGATCCTCTTTAATTATTAAATACAAAAGATATAATATACAATCCAGTAGTTATTATTTCGTTATTTTAACGAATAAAAATTACTGGATTTTTTAGTACCGCATTGCTATAATGTGATTTATCATATTTTTTCATGCTGTCATACAGCTTCCGGCTTATCAGCCAGTAGTTACCCACTAATATTAAGAAAATGATTGATAATGAAACCTGGTACCATATTGCAGAAACTGTAAGTATTTGCTATAATTTCTTTGAGGATAATATAGTCAGATCCGGTAATGCGTGATACTCCAGGTTTACTTTACCAGCCACAAAGGAGGATTCATGCAATTATTACTAGAGACCAAAGAAAATTATAATACCAAGGTCAGGACCGGAAGGCTTAATCCTTTAAATGATTTTGTCTTCAAGCAATATATGGGGACCGAAGAATATAAGGTGTGTCTGTTATCATTCCTGAATGCGGTACTTTATGGAACCACATTAAAGAAGAAAATCACGGAGGCGGAGATTGTCGAGAATTTGGAACTGCCGAAGGAGACGCTGGAGGGTAAGTTCTCAAGACTTGATGTCAGGGCTAAATTACCGGACGGTACTCAGATTAATATCGAAGTGCAGATTCTGAAAGAAGGAAATATGGTGCTGCGAAGCCAGTACTATAATGGAAGGATGTTTGTATCGGGTATTAATAAAGGAGACGGGTATGACACCCTTAGAAAGGTAATATCAATTAATATCCTGGATTTTGACCTGCATGAATATCCCGAATTTCATATCAGCAGCCGTTTTCGGGTTGACCAGCATCCGGAAAACATATTATCGGAAGCGCAGGAAATACATTTTATAGAGCTTAAGAAATTTTTGCGCGGCAATCAATGTGACAGGAATAATCCGTTACATAGATGGCTTAAGTTTTTTGATCGTAACCTTAAGGAAGATGAATTAGAGGAGTTGATTCAAATGGATGGAGCAATAGCGGCAGCGGAAGAAAGAACCAGAAAAGTAGCTTCCAGTGAGGAGGAAATGCGTTATTATGAAGCCCTGGAGGATGCAAGAAGGGACATGATCAGCGCACAGCGTTATTCTTTTAGAGAAGGAAGAGCAGAGGGAAAAGCAGAAGGAAAATTAGAAGGTGAAGCCCGGTTGGCAGAGTTGTTAAGGCAGTTAATAAGAGCTGACAAAATGGATATTCTGCAACAGGTTATCGAGAATTCTGAATTTCGTGAGAAGTTATATAGGGAATATGGATTATAAAATATGAATTCTTTCTATGTCAGGTATATTATAAACGGACTGGTTTAATAAATCAGTCCGTTTTTTCTATGATTCCGTATAGCGAATTTCACCTGATTGTTGATTAAATATCCCAATAAGCCTACAGACAGATCATGCTTTTCAATGTAGCTGAAACATAGTAGAAAGGTACTAATTCCTTAATTTTACTTTGACACAGGTGTAGAATACATGATTTAATAAATTAAACCGCCATATATCGAGCATTTACGCCAATACAGAGATATATGGCCGGTATATATTAGGGACACCAATAGGAGCAAATTTAAGGGGCAGAAGTATGAAGAGAAAGAAATTAGGAATTTACCTTGCACTGGTCATAGGAACTACCGCAGTTATCCCAGGTAATATAACTGTGAATGCGGATACAATAACCGGAACAGCCGCAGGCTATGATCAGGAGACTGAAATTCCGGGGGGCACTTCTGACATAATTCCAAATCAAGAGATAACGCCTGCGATTTTACCTGCAATTAGTCCTGCAGCTGCACCGGATTCCACTTTAACATCGATACCTTCAGATCCGACAGTAACCTTGACACCTGAACCGGAGGATACATATGCGACATTGACGCCGTCACCGGAAGATTCGTCAGCTACGGTGACGCCCATACCCGCTGATCCTTGGGGAACCTTGACACCAGTGCCGGAGGACCCTTCGATTACCTTAACACCGGCACCGGAAGTATCACCGGAAGTATCTGTAACACCAGATATTACTCCGTCACCGGTTCCTACGAAGGTTCCGTACCGGTCACAGACCCTGGAGAAGATGGCGGCATATGATTATGTGGGCAGGAGCGTAACAGGAATCACTCAGGCGAAGGAAGCATTGGCAATACTCCAGAAGAATGTAGAGTCCTACGGTACGCTCTTTGGCACCGGTATGCCGTATAAGGAATTCAAGGAAGCCATGAGCTATGAATGGACCGATGCTACCGAGTATGACAAAAAGCCGGTGAAAATCACTGTAGATATGAACCAGACCATAACCTATAAGAATTATGTCAATCTGTTAAAACAGCTCTCCAGATATCCCGGGGTCTACCTGTATAAGATTGGAAAGACTACACAAGGAAGAGATTTATATGCCATCGAGATTGATGTGGCTTCAACCTATGAGAAAAATGTCATTATGCTGACAGGGCAAGTCCATGCAAGAGAATTCGGAGCCGGCACCATTCTTACCAGACAATTGGTAGAGCTGGTCCAGAAGGCACAAACCGATAAAGCAGCCATGGATATTCTGAAGAAGAATAAATATGTTGCCGTTCCTATTATCAATGTGGACGGAAGGGAACAGCTGATCTATTATCCCGGCAAATGGATTGTGAACGGGAATAAGTGGAAGGCTTACTATGACGGTACGGACGGAGGCAGGAATTTCCCGGGTCTGCAGTGGGGGCAGGTAATCAAGGGCGGCCGCCTGTTATCTATCATAGCCGGGAAGCCGGGCTATGCCAATTACCCCGGACCCTATGCAGGCTCCAGTAACGAAACTAAGGCAATGATGAAATGGTTATATCAATACGTGATAGTGGAGAAAGCTTCTCTTTATATTGATATGCATAACCAGGGATCGGTTATCTATGCAGGAAAGCCCTGGCAGACAAAGGCCCAGGAGAAGAAGAGCCTGGATTTCCGTACGGAGGTCATGAATGTCCTTAACAAGGGGATCACCAAGCGGAAGTATACCCGTATCTATGAGAACAGCTTATACGGACTCCGGGGAGAGGGCACCAGCCTTACGGATTATGCAGTCTCCCTGGCGGTAGGAGCAAAATTCTCGCCGGCGTATGGCTTCTCGACCTTCTCTGACGGAAAGCAGGAATACACCCTGATGCAGATCAGGGACCTGGATACCGCCAAGGTAAAGGTGCAGGCAGCCAACCCTGATTTTGCCGCCATCACCCTGGAGATCGGATACGGCGCAAAGTATCTTGGCAATACGGCGGAGACCAAACGATTATTTGCCAACGAATACGTCTATTACAATTACGGCAGGCTGCTGGAGGCATTGCCGAAGATGATACGCAAGTAAATTATGATTTTGCACTTGGCTTTCCCGCCAAATAATGATAGACTATCTTCAAAGATTGACTGTGTGCATAGCTGCAGACATGACAGGACGAGGTAGCAGATGGATAATATTATACTGATTGGAATGCCCGGTGCGGGTAAAAGTACGGTAGGAGTGGTGTTGGCAAAGGTTCTGGGATATCATTTTATTGATTCGGATCTGCTGATACAGGAGCAGGAACAGTGCCTGCTAAAGGATATTATTGAGAGAGACGGACTGGAGGGCCTGATTGCAATAGAGGAACAGGTGAATAGCAGGATTCAGGCTGAGAAGTCGGTTATCGCCACCGGCGGAAGCGTGATCTACGGTACCAGGGCTATGGAGCATCTGAGGGAAATCGGTGTGGTGGTCTATATCAGGCTTGAGTATAAGACCATAAAAAAACGCCTCGGCGATATCAGACAGAGAGGCGTTGTATTACGGGAAGGCCAGACCTTGAAAGCCTTATATGAGGAACGCTGCCCATTGTATGAGCAGTATGCGCATATTATCATTGACGGTGAACATCTCACCCTGGAACAGGTGATGCTGAAGATTGCCACCCAGGTAAAGACATGGAATAATTAGCGGCAGCGCCTGGTTCTCACCAATCGGTCCCGTCTGCCAGAAGCCGCGCAAATTCCTCAAGGCCGTTTTGATCCGCGGCATCAAACCGGGAGAATTTCGGACTGTCAATATCCAGGACACCTACGATGCGGTCAGCTGCCCGAAGGGGAATAACGATCTCGGAATTGGATGCGCCGTCACAGGCAATATGTCCGGGAAAGGCATGAACATCAGGCACCAGCTGGGTCTTATTCTCAGACACTGCTGTTCCGCAGACGCCTTTTCCTATGGGAATATGGACACAGGCAGGCTTTCCCTGGAAGGGGCCCAGCAGCAGCTCTCCCCTGTGAAGCAAGTAAAAGCCGGCCCAGTTGATGTCTTTCAATGCGCCTGCCAGCAAGGCACTTGCATTACTAAGATTCGGCATCGGATGAGGTTCGTTTTCTAACAGGGCTTTTAGCTGGGCATTTAATAATTGGTAGAACTCTGTTTTATCTTCCGGGTACATCTCTATGGTTTCGTGCATAAAATCCTCCGAATGTGATTGTGTTTTATTTAACAAATCATGATGCTTAAATGAAGTGACCGTATCTCATTTTGAATTGCGTATATTCTAACGGAAAAGGCGGTTTATTTTCTTATTCATCCGTTTTTCTTTTTCCTTTGAGGTTTTATTATCAATGTGATACATTCCGTCGGAATCGGAGATCAGACAGTCTCCTTCCCTGCATTCTAACGGCAGCTTATATTTCGGAATATTAATTATGGTTTTGTCTTCTGCCTCACATACAGCATAATTTCCTTCAAAACGATCAATGATTAGTCTTTTCATGCAGCCTCCATATAACCTGTATTATGTTGGGGAATATTAATCTTTGTTTATGTACTCCTTCGTATTGACGGAGATGTTGGTGCCGTCGGTGGTGAATACCACGGTTCCCTGTTTATCAGTCCTGTATAACCGGATATTCCGGGACTGGATTGCTTCCAGAACATCCGGATGGGGATGGCCGTATATATTGTCGGCTCCCACACTGATTACGGCATAATTGGGATCCACTGCATCCAGATAACGGTCCGTACTGCTGGAGGCAGAGCCGTGATGCCCTATTTTCAGCACATTCGCAGACAGCTTCAATCCGCTGTCCAGCATTTCCTTCTCGGAGACAGCTTCAGCATCTCCGCTTAGCAGGAATGAAATATTGCCAAAGGTTAACTTAATTACAATACTGTAATTATTTAAATCCTCATAGGAGGAGGAATTGGGAGCCAGTATGGTGAAGGTGGCGGGACCGAGCTCGTATGTATCACCCACTACCGGCTTGTTTATAGTCAGCCCCTTCTTCAGAGCCGCATCCAGAACATCTTCATAGGTAGTCGTAGTATGTGAGACCATAGGCATGATTACGTTCGCCACAGGGAGCTCTTCAATTACCACGTCCATACCGCCGATATGATCACTATGGGGATGGGTTCCTATGACATAATCCAGCTTTTTGATATTCTGCCTGTTAAGGTAATTTATCACTACCGAGCCCTTGTTATTCTCACCGGCGTCCACCAGCATGGCGGCATTCTCGGCCTCTATCAGGATGGAGTCCCCCTGGCCGACATCGATAAAATGTACCTCAACCGTCCCGCTTTGCACCGACTGCTGCAATGCACCGGTGTCCGGTGCCGCTCCGAACCGGTTAATAATAAACGCCAGCAAAGCCAGAAGAATTAGTATGCTGACACGGAATATAAATTGTCTTGCTGCTCTCTTCATAACATCTCTCCTTAAGTCTATTATATCGGTTCGGGTAACATATTACAATGCATATATATCATAAAAATGATGTCAGAAACACTTTTTAAGGAGGTTTACCATGCGGCTGTTCATTGCTGTTTTATTCCCCGTAGATATCGAAGCTTCCCTGTATCAGGCGGTAGAAAAGCTTAAAAACAAGTCAAAGAGCGGTACCTTCACTGCCAGGGAGAACCTTCACCTGACCGTGAATTTTATCGGAGAGACTAAGAGACTGGAGGAAGTAACGTCTGCCATGCAGCGGGCCGTGGATAAGGCCAACGCGTTAAGTTTTGAGTTAACGGTCCGCGGCTTCGGCAGATTCAGACGCCGGGAGGGGGATATCTACTGGATCGGGGTGGAGAAGGAGAACACTCTGTGGAGACTTCAGAAGGAGCTGGTCAAGGAACTGAAAGAAGCGGGATTTTATGATGTGGATGATATGGAATATACGCCGCATCTGACGCTGGGCAGAAGAGTCATAGTGAAGGAGGGCTTCAATTCAAGGGAATTTGAATCGGAGATTGCTCCCATGGCGGTACCGGTCAGCAGATTGAGCCTGATGAAATCCGAACGCCTGGAAGGTAAACTGGTCTATACTGAGATTTTCCATATCGGTTTGGGGAGAGAGGAATCCAAGTAGATTATTTCCAAAAAAATGAATTTGCAGATTGTTGGATATCGTCAGTTGTGCTATGATTTATGTATCTGAAATTGATGATTGGAGAATACATAATGAAAATATTAGTAGATGCTGATGCATGCCCGGTTAAGGAGATCATTGAGGAGACAGCGAAACAATTAGGAATACCGGTATTAATGTTCATAGACACCAGTCACATTTTAAGTTCGGATTACAGTGAAATTATTTTGGTCAGCAAGGCACCGGATGCCGTAGACATAGCCCTGATCAATCGGGCAGCCAGGGGAGACATCGTGGTTACCCAGGATTATGGTGTTGCCGCCATGGCATTGGGGAAGGGAGCATATGCAATCCACCCGGGCGGCAAGGTGTATACCGATAATAATATTGACATTATGCTGATGGAGCGGGATATTGCCCGTAAAGCCCGCAGAGCCGGAGAACGGATTAAGAATCATACCGGCAAGCGGACGGCAGCAGATAATGAGAGATTCTCGGATAGCTTCATGAAGCTCTGCCTCATCGCTTCGGGAAATGAGGATAGCCGGTAGCAGGAAGGTAAAAGCCGGGATATACCGGATAAGACATGCAAAAGCGGGATAACGCGCTTTCCATGTCTTATCTCTTTTTTTGACCTTATTAAACAGGTATGTGAAGCGAAGAGGGTAATATGAGGCCTATAATCCACCCCGTTTTTGTTTCATCCCGGTATCCTCTTATGTGCAATATAACCATAAAATATAGAACAGACATTCGAAAATTGTATTGCTTTTCCATCTGCCTTATGCTATACTAGTCCACGATATATAGTTTTTATGGGATTGACGGAGGTGCGTGTATGGAGTTTATATTGTCAGCGGAATTTCAACCCACCGGTGACCAGCCGGAGGCGATTAAAGCATTAGTCAACGGGTTTAACAGCGGGAATCAATGCCAGACCTTACTGGGTGTTACCGGTTCCGGCAAGACCTTTACCATGGCCAATGTGATCCGGCAGCTGCAGAAGCCGACGCTGGTCATTGCGCATAATAAAACTCTTGCGGCGCAGCTTTACGGTGAATTCAAGGAATTCTTCCCCGAGAATGCAGTCGAATATTTTGTAAGCTATTATGATTATTATCAGCCGGAGGCATATGTGCCCTCCACTGATACTTATATAGAGAAGGATTCCTCCATTAATGACGAGATTGACAAGCTGAGGCATTCCGCTACGGCTTCCCTTGCGGAGCGCAAGGATGTCATAATAATCGCCAGTGTGTCCTGCATCTACGGTCTGGGAAGTCCCATTGACTATCAGAATATGACACTTTCCCTGCGTCCCGGTATGCTGCGGGACAGGGATGACGTGCTGAAGAGGCTCATAGAGATACAGTATGACCGCAACGATATGGATTTCAAGCGCGGAACCTTCCGCGTCCGCGGCGACGTAGTTGAGATATTCCCCGTATCTTCGGCTGACCGGGCAGTCCGGATCGAATTCTTCGGGGACGAGGTGGAACGGATTCTTGAGATCGATACATTGACAGGAGAGATTAAGAACAGTCTGGAGCATATTGTTATATTCCCTGCTTCCCACTATGTAGTGTCGCCGGATAAGCTGGAGGCAGCCATTCATAATATTGAAGATGAATTAGAGGAGCGTGTCCGTTATTTTAAGAGTGAGGATAAGCTTTTGGAAGCCCAGAGAATATCGGAACGGACCAATTTTGACATTGAGATGCTCCGTGAGACAGGCTTCTGCTCCGGAATAGAGAATTATTCCAAACATCTGACGGGATTGCCGGCAGGTAACCCTCCTCATACGCTGATGGACTATTTTTCGGAGGATTTTCTTATTATTGTTGATGAATCCCATATTACGCTGCCCCAGATCAGGGGAATGTATGCCGGAGACAGATCCCGCAAGACCACACTGGTGGATTATGGTTTCCGCCTTCCCTCGGCTTTGGATAACAGACCGCTTAATTTTCAGGAATTTGAAGGTAAGATCAGCCAAATTATGTTTGTATCCGCAACACCTTCCGTATATGAAAGCGAGCATGAGCTGCTGCGTACCGAACAGGTTATCCGTCCCACAGGCTTACTGGATCCCGAGGTATCGGTCCGCCCTGTTGCAGGACAGATCGACGACCTTCTGGGCGAGATCCATAAGGAAGTGGATAAGAAGAACAAAGTTCTGGTTACGACACTGACCAAGCGTATGGCAGAGGATCTTACCACATATCTGAAGGAAGTGGGTATCCGTGTGAGATATCTGCATTCCGATATTGACACTCTGGAGCGTTCCGAGATTATCCGGGATATGCGTATGGATGTATTCGATGTTCTGGTGGGCATCAACCTGCTCCGGGAAGGCCTGGATATCCCTGAGGTTGGATTAGTTGCGATTCTGGATGCGGATAAGGAAGGCTTCCTCCGTTCTGAGACCTCTCTGATCCAGACCATCGGACGTGCGGCCCGTAATGCGGAGGGCCATGTTATCATGTATGCGGACCGTATGACCGATTCCATGGCAAAGGCTATCTCGGAGACAAACCGAAGAAGAGCCATACAGCAGGCTTATAACGAGGCCAATGGCATCACACCGACGACGATTAAGAAGAAGGTGCGTGATTTGATCAGTATCTCCAAGAAAGCGGAAGCGAGTATCAAGGATATGGAGAAGGATTTGGAATCCATGTCGCGTCAGGAACTGGAAGCCCTGGTCAAGACAGTTACCCAGCAGATGCATAAAGCGGCGGCAGAGCTTAATTTCGAACAGGCAGCTGCGCTCAGGGATAAGATGATGGAGCTTAAGAAGCATCTGCAGGAGCTAAGCGGCAAATAAGCGATGATTTATTGCATTATATAAATGATAAGAATTAAAAATTATCAGGACTCATGAGACATAATGGAGGCTGTAATGGCAGAGAAGAAAAATTATATTAAAATCAGAGGTGCAAAGGAGAACAATCTGAAGGATATCAGTGTGGATATCCCAAGAGACCGGTTCGTCGTACTTACGGGACTCAGCGGTTCGGGTAAATCCTCCCTGGCCTTTGATACAATCTATGCGGAGGGACAGAGGAGATATATGGAATCTCTTTCCTCCTATGCAAGACAATTCCTGGGGCAGATGGAAAAGCCCAATGTGGAGAGCATCGAAGGCTTGCCTCCGGCGATCTCCATCGATCAGAAATCAACCAACCGCAATCCCCGTTCTACCGTAGGCACCGTAACCGAGATTTATGACTATTACCGTCTGCTGTACGCCAGAGTCGGTATTCCCCACTGCCCGCAGTGCGGGAAAGAAATCAAGAAACAGACGGTCGACCAGATGGTGGATGAGATCATGAATCTGCCGCAGGGAACCAGAATCCAGCTGCTTGCTCCTGTGGTCCGCGGAAGAAAGGGTGAGCATGTAAAGCTCTTTGAACAGGCAAAACGCAGCGGTTATGTGAGAGTCCGGGTTGACGGCAATCTGTATGAGCTTACCGAGGAGATTAAGCTGGAGAAGAATAATAAGCATAATATAGAGATTATTATTGACCGTCTGGTGGTGAAGGAAGGCATTGAGAAGAGATTAACAGATTCTATCGAGAATGTTCTTAAGCTGGCAGAGGGGCTCATGTATGTGGATGTTATTGATAACCAGCAGCTGACCTTCAGCCAGAACTTTGCGTGTCCGGACTGCGGTATCAGCATTGATGAGATGGAGCCCAGAATATTCTCCTTCAATAACCCCTTCGGTGCATGCCCGGAGTGCCATGGTCTGGGCAACAAGATGGAATTTGATGTGGATCTTCTGATACCGGATCAGGATAAGAGTCTCATTGACGGTGCAATCGCTGCTCCCGGCTGGGCTTCCGTTGTGGATAAGGGCAGTTACACCAGATGCATAATGGAAGCTTTGGCGAAAGAGTATCATTTTGACCTGGACACGCCTTATAACCGGCTTTCCGAGGAAGCGCAAAGAATCTTTATCCATGGGACTGACGGCAAGTCCGTCAAGGTACATTACAGAGGGCAGCGGGGCGTGGGAGTCTATGATGTCGCATTTGAAGGACTGATCCGCAATATTGAGAGGCGTTACCGCGAAACCGGCTCTGAATCGGTAAAGCAGGAATATGAAAGCTTTATGAGAACAACTCCCTGTAACGTATGCGGCGGCAGACGCTTGAAGAAGGAAGCGCTGGCGGTCACCGTGGGAGATAAGAACATATCCGAGGTTACGGAATATTCCATCCGGGATCTGGCTGACTTTATGAACCGGCTTCAGTTATCCTCCATGCAGCTGAAGATCGGAGAATTGGTACTTAGGGAAATCAAGGCCAGGATCAAATTCCTTATTGATGTAGGGCTTGATTATCTGACCCTGGCGAGAGCAACCGGAACCCTGTCCGGCGGGGAAGCCCAGAGAATCCGGCTGGCCACGCAGATCGGCTCCGGACTGGTGGGAGTGGCATATATTCTTGATGAACCGAGCATCGGACTTCATCAGAGGGATAATGACAAATTGCTGAATACCTTGAAGAACCTCAGAGATCTGGGTAATTCCCTGATTGTTGTCGAACATGATGAGGATACCATGTTTGCCGCTGATTATATCGTCGATATCGGTCCGGGAGCAGGAGAACACGGAGGTAAAGTTGTAGCAGCAGGTACTGCAAAAGAGATTATGAAGGTGAAGGATTCGATTACCGGAGCTTATCTGAGCGGCAAGCTCAAGATACCGGTACCGAAGAATAGAAGAAAACCTATCGGATATCTGAAGGTGATCGGAGCTTGTGAGAATAATCTGAAGAACATCAATGTAGATATTCCGTTAGGTGTTATGACCTGCGTAACCGGAGTATCAGGTTCAGGCAAGAGTTCGTTGGTGACTGAGATTCTGTATAAGCGTCTGGCAAGGGACTTAAACCGTGCCCGTCTGATCCCCGGGAAGCATGAACAGATTCACGGTATCGATCAGTTGGACAAGGTTATTAATATTGATCAGTCCCCCATCGGGCGCACACCCAGATCCAATCCGGCAACCTATACGGGAGTATTCGATCAGATCAGGGATCTCTTTGCTGCAACCCAGGATGCCAAGATGCGGGGCTACTCCAAGGGACGTTTCAGCTTTAACGTAAAGGGAGGCCGTTGTGAAGCCTGCTGCGGTGACGGTATTATTAAGATTGAGATGAACTTCTTACCGGATATCTATGTGCCCTGTGAGGTGTGCGGCGGCAAACGTTATAACCGTGAAACCCTGGAGGTTCACTATAAGGGCAAGAGTATCTATGACATATTGAACATGACCGTCGAGGAGGCCGTTCATTTCTTTGAGAATGTACCTTCCATCCGGCGTAAGATTGAGACCTTGAACGATGTTGGTCTATCCTATTTACGATTGGGTCATCCTTCCACTTCTCTCTCAGGAGGTGAGGCACAGAGAATTAAGCTGGCGACGGAGTTGAGTAAACGGAGTACCGGCAGGACCATCTATATTCTGGATGAACCCACTACCGGACTTCATTTTGCCGACGTTCATAAATTAATTGAGATTATGAAGCGATTCTCAGACACCGGCAATACTGTGGTGGTGATCGAGCATAATCTGGATGTGATTAAAACGGCGGATTATATCATTGATATCGGTCCGGAAGGCGGAGATAAGGGCGGTACGGTAATTGCCGAGGGAACTCCGGAGGAGATAGTGAAGAATAAGTCCTCCTATACCGGAGCTTATGTGAAGCGGTATCTGGAAAGCAGACAGTAGTTGGACAGAGGTGAAGTATGGAGAACGGTTTTTTTGCCATGATGTCAAGAATGAAGCTGATTGAGCGGTGGGCATTGATGCGCAATTCCCACGCGGAGAACATAAGTGAGCATTCCCATGAGGTCAGTATCATTGCTCACGCCCTGGCGATCATCAGCAATGAGAGGCTGGGAAACCGCCTGAATGCTGAAAAGGCGGCTCTCATCGGAATCTATCATGATGCCACAGAGATTATAACAGGTGATATGCCCACACCGGTGAAGTATTATAATACCCATATCCAGGATGCCTTCAAGGCAGTGGAAAAGGCAGCGGCGGACGGTTTACTGGCCATGCTTCCTGAGGATTTGAGAAGAAGCTATCACTCCGTATTCGTGCCTCGGGAGGATGAGCTGTATCTATGGAAGCTGGTAAAAGCTGCAGATAAACTTGCGGCTTTAATCAAATGCATCGAGGAACGGAAGGCAGGTAATACGGAATTCGGCAGTGCGGAGAAGTCCATTACGGATATCTTATGCTCCATGAAGCTGGAAGAGGTGGATATCTTCATGAATGAGTTTCTGCCGGCCTATGACAAGACTCTGGATGAGCTGAACAGCCGGTAATGCTTATGAGCATCAAGGCGGATCAGCATAATGGCCGGAGCAGGGCCGGCGGCAGAAGCCAGGAAGCGATCAGCCAATGATTAGGAACAGTGCGGTAATAGGACTAATTTGCTAGCTGTTATTTAAATGGCTCTTTTATTAAACATTGCTTTTCCCGGCGAGGAAGCCTATAATTGAAATTGTATGATATGAAAAATACAGATTATTCTGTTAAAAATGAAGAGGCTGTGGAGACATATTATATATGAGAGGCTGTGAAGGGAAGGATTTTGATGCAGGATACGAATATTGCCGAAGGAATAAATAAAAATAATATATATAATAAATTTAGAAAATTAAAGACAGTATTGCTTACTCTTCTTATATTATGCTTTGTATTCAGCGGGATCACAGGAATAACGAATGCAGACTCTACCACATCATTAACCGTTGTGGTAAATTATGACGATGAAATCGCTTATATCAGCCCCGGGAGCGGCGGCAGCACGAAATATTATATGAGCACGGATGCGATGAAGACCTGGGAGATGATAGATACTTCCGGTACGGTGGATTTATCGCCGTTGTTATCTTCCAAGGAAGTGACCTTGTATTTTAAGGGCAACAAGGACGGTAATCCAAGATCCGTGGTACTCCAGGCAGAGGATGCGGCTTTAAAGCCGGTATTTACCATAACCAGCGGTTACGGAAGTATCTCCTACAATGCAATTGCAGGAGTAACCGTTGAATATAAAAAAGGTACCAACGGAGATTGGAAGCCTGCGCCGAACAATATGCCGACAGCAATTTATGAAATAAAAGGTACAACTCTTTACTACAGAACCGCAGGAACCACAGTAAAACGTGCGGGTAAGGTGGCAGCGGTTAAAATCCCGAAGCGGCCTGCCGCTCCGTCGGTAAAGCTGGATGGCAATAAGTTAAGTATCACCGGCATGAAATCCGGTGTTACACAATACAGGGTCGGTGATGCGGCTGGCTGGTCAACCTTTGACAGCGGGAATTCCAAGATTAATTATATATTCTTAAGTTCTCTGTTAGGAGTGACTTCTGTGAATGCACCCATACCGGCCGGAATCATTGAGTTCAGAACCATGGGAACCGATAAGAAGTTAAGTTCGGCAGTAAGGGTTATAGAAGTACCGGTCCAGACAGTTTGCCCCGACACGGTGGTCTTGTCAGGATCAACTCTTTCCATTGCGGATACGATCAGGAAAACCTACGAATTCACAGTTGTAAAGAATGGTTCCGTGTTAAATCAGAATACTGCCAAATGGACATCCGTTACTTTAAAAAACGGTACATTTGTTAAGAATATTGCATCAAGTGTAAAGGGTCTTGCCATTGGAGATAAGATTTATGTCCGGGTCAAAAGCTATACGGATTCTACGACAAAGAAACCGGTATTAGCTTCCACTTATAAGGAGCTTACAGTAACTTCATTATCAACGAACTAAGTTGATATACATATTTTTAAATCGACTCAGGCGGGTTAACCTCATCTGAGTCTTTATTTTGGGTAAAAGCTTTAAGTTATTGGGTTGTAAATACCCGTTAATAGTGTTAACATTTACTTATGCACTTTATGCAAGAATACCAAATAATGGCAACAAAAATATATACATAAAAGGAGCACAGTATGAAAGTATCAGAGCTACAATATGAGAGAATGACCGAAGAGGTAATCACGGCTAAGGCCGAAGAGGTTATCTCCAAGGTTAAGAATGCAGCCTCCGTTAAGGAGGTACTGGAAGCCAGGGAAAAGTATATCAGCTTCCTGGACGAATTCGTCACAGCATCCAGTTTATCCTATATGCGTTACACAATCAACACGGTGGATGAATTCTATCTTGCCGAGAAGGATTATTATGATGAAGTTATGCCCAAGGTCCAGAACTATTCTACAGAGTATGCCAATGCCATGCTGGACAGTCCGTTCCGGGCTGAGCTGGAGAAAGAGCTTTCACCGATACTCTTCCGGTTCTTTGAGGTACAGAGGAAGGCTATGTCACCTAAGATCATTGATGAGATGGTGGAAGAGAACAAGCTGACCACGGAATATTCCAAGCTGATGGCAGGACTGACCTTTGAATTCAGGGGAGAGAAGATGCCGCTGACCATGCTTCGGAAGTATATGATGGACGATGACCGGGCGACCCGCCAGGAAGCCTATGAGGTGCTTGGCAGGAGATTGGAAACTGAATCCGAAGCGCTGGATACCATCTTTGACAAGCTGGTGAAGATCCGTCATAAGATGGCGAAGAAGATGGGCTACAAGAACTTCATTGAACTCGGTTATTACCGGATGAACCGTATCAGCTACGATGAGAAGCAGGTGGATAAGTTCCGCAATAATGTGCTGAAGGATCTGGTTCCTGTGATTGCCAAATTGAAGAAGGAAAATGCCAAACGCATGGGCATCGACCAGCTCAAGCTGTATGATAATGATGTGAATGTTCCCGGGGGTAATCCGAAACCGATACTCGATAAGGACGGAATCTTTAAGGAAACCATTGACATGTATCATGAGATGAGTGAAGATACCGGCAAATTCATCGATATGATGATGGAGAATGAAGCCTTTGATGTTGTGTCCAGAGAGAATAAATGGGGCGGCGGATACTGCATCAGCTTCCCTGCCTATAAGCAGCCCTTTATTCTGGCTAATTTCAATGGAACCTCGGCGGACATTGATGTTATGACACATGAGGCAGGACATGCATTTGCCGATTACATGACGGCTTATAACAAATTTAAGACTGAGCTGGATGTGGGAGGTATGGAGACAGCGGAGACTCATTCCATGAGCATGGAGTTCCTTGCCTGGAAATTTATTCATAAGTTCTTCGGAGACCAGTCAGATAAATACAAGTTCATGCATGTATTTGATTCCCTTTCCTTTATTCCATACGGAACGATCGTGGATTATTACCAGCACATCGTATACGGCAATCCGGAGATGACACCGGCTCAGCGCAACGAAGCCTGGAATAAGCTGGAGGAGCAGTTCAGACCTTATATGACCACGGAGGGTATGCCGTATCTCTCCAAGGGGACCCGTTGGCAGTATCAGATGCATATATATGAGACACCCTTCTATTATATCGATTACTGTCTGGCCCAGGTGGTTGCTCTTGAATTCCTGCTGGATTCCCGTAAGAATTACGACGATTCCTTCCGGCGCTATGTACGTTTCCTGTCCCAGGGCGGAGAGAAAGCCTTCCCGGATCTGATATCGGAAGCGAAGCTGGTATCTCCCTTCGAGGACGGAGCATTGGCAAGTGTTGCAAGGGATGTTGAAGTATTATTGGAAGAATTAATTAAAAAACTATAAATTAAGTGGATGTATGGGTGATCTGCCATATGGTTAAAGTCCCGGCACGAGAAACTGTAACGAAGAAAAAACTGGTTTGTTTAAACTAAAACGGTAAGTATATGGAACGGTCATGGTCAGGCTGTAAAAAGTCTCTGTTTTTATTTTAAAAAAGACCTATATTTATAGGCGTTCCCGTAACTGAAGACGATTACAATCCTGAGTTTTTCATAGCCTGTGTTGACATGCCCTCATGGGCTGCCGTAAAAGAAATTGCAATAGCGGCCAGCACAATAAAATAATATCTATGATATAAAAATGAACCTTGATGACGGATTTGAAAACCGATCACGGTTCATTTTTTGTATATTTTTTATGGAAATCATTTTGCAGCAACATTGTCCGGCGAGCATGCTATAATTTGCAGTACATGTGTCTGCAGTTTTAAATTTCATGCTGCTTATATGGGAACAGGTAAGCCGGGAAGGCAGTTTTGAATAGAGAATGGTCAGCTATTGCAACAGCTTAAGCACTTCCTCCAGGGAGAGGATTCTGGCATAACGGTTGTTCCACATCTTAAAGTTATAATATTGATAAAGCTGTTGGGCAGGTAAATACTCATTATCATAGGTGGAGTTAGTCTCTTCCGGGATAATGACATTGTATCCGAATTCAAAGGCGCTTTTGCAGGTGGCATCAATACAATAGTCTGTCTGTAAACCTGTCAGTATGATGGTTTTTACCGATTTACCCTCAAGATAATCCTTTAGCCCTGTGCTGCGGAAGGCACTGTTATAATTCTTATCAATGATCCTCTCACCCGGTTCAGGTGCAATTTCATTGTATATTTCCCACCCTTTTGTACCGGCTTCCAGGTCGGAACCTGCCCCGTCGTCATGCCTTATGTAGATAACCTCCGTATGACCGGCTCTCGCTGCCGACAGAAGCTTCCGTATATTACTGATAACACTAGTTATATTATATGGTTTGTCCTCTATCATCAGATTCTGTACATCAACCACCAGAAGAACGGTATGCTTCATAAGGATCCATCCTTTCATTTATTAAAGATTATTTTAATTATTATACCATATCCGCAAGCTCATATAGTATTGGAATGACCTTCCATGTGCACACTCGCTTTGTTCGGTGCGGTATAATATATGTCAATATTATACCATATTTGCAAGCTCACATAGTATTGCCGGTACGACTTACCAGGATGGCACGCAACTTGCCCGGTATGATATAATATCTGCCGGTATTATACCATAACATTAAGTGCACGACAACATAGAAGCTCCGGGAATATATGATTATCCCCGGAGCCTGCAGACAGATAAAATTTACATACAGAAAAAGCTTCAGTACTTCTATGTGCATTATTCTGCAAGTGCCTTAATTTGCCGGTATTCCTTCAGGTCAATATACAGCTCCTCTTTATAAGGATTGCGTTTGGTTTTGACCACTTTGCAGATCATGTAGACGGCTACCGCGATGTTAGAGGCAAGCGCCAGGAGGCTGACAATGAACAAGGGAGCTTCCTTATAGCTGGAAGCGACCGCAAATCTGCTCTCGTCGATAAAGTACGGGAAAGTCTGGGCGAACATGCACCACAGAGCCAGAGTCTGTGCACGATGCTGAAGCCATGCTCCCTTTCCCACGGTAAAGGCGCATAAGGTGGGAGCTAATAATAACGCAAAGCCGCAATACCAGGAATGTCCGGGCAGGCAGTTATAGGTATAGGCAAAGTTCCATAGATCATAAGCTATAATCCAGAACCATAGCATATCCGGCCATAGCATATCCTTGCTTGCATCTGCCTTGGTTACCCTGCGGATGCAGATACCGAACCAGCCTGTAATGGTAATGATATTTAAGATTCCGGCTGCGGCATTCATGAAATTCCAGGAGCCCCCAAGCACATACATGGCATCGTCCGCCAATATGCCGCCGTCAGGATACTGGATTCCTACCTGGATATCTCGTGCTACGGCCTCCAGGATATTGATGGCAAGTATTAACGGCGGAAAACACAGTGCGATCTTATTATCGGACAGACGCCACTCCTTACCGGTCTTCCTGCTCTTGCCATGTACATGACGGATGCACCAGAAACCGATGCAGCCTGCCGTAGAGGAGTATACCTTCGCAAGATGGAACCAGTCCGTATAGGTGGTATCGTTTAAGACGGTAAACCATAGTACGGACAATACTGCCGGCAGAACGATGAAACAAATAAATCCCATCACTTTAAAACGTCTTGCCAGTTCATTCAATCCAAACAGAATGACAAATACCATGACCCACACCAGCCATACGCTTAGAATGGAAGCACCGGCTTCATAATTAAAACGAAACATTTTAATCCCCCTTTATGTTGTATGTTTTATATATTAATGACCGGGCTGTCATAATTCCTGAATGATTACGGCAGCGGAATCATTATTATTAAGGAAATAATTATAAGGAAATAATTATAAGGAAATAATTATGAGGCAATAATTATAAGGTAATAATATGGGGTAAATAATATGGGGTAAATAATATAGGGTAAATAGTATAGGTAAATAATATAAGGTATAATTATTATGAAATATCCGGCGGCAGATGTGTTCACATACAGACAATTTCCTTGATATAAAACTCCTTGCCGCTTAGCAGCTCAAATTCAACACTTCCGCAGTCAGGGCAGGTGCTTCTGGCCTTAATGAGGTTAAAAATCCCCCGGCAGCTTTTACAGCGGCCGTTAGCCGGTATGATCTCAATCTCCAGCTGTGAATCCTCAAGGATAGTTCCTCCGACAGCAGCAGGATACAGCTTCCGCATATATTCCGGTATCATCGAAGAGAGCTCTCCGATCTGCAGAACCAGGGCTTGTATCTTTTCTACGGAATTCTCTTTTGCAACCAGTTCCACCTGGTTTATGATCTCTATAATAACTCCAAGTTCGTGCAGGATAACCACCTTACGCTTTCCGCTTTGCATATCTGATTATATTTGAATGTACTCCGATATGTAAAATGGAGGATTTCATATTATACCAGTACAGGCTTGCATAAATTTCACATAAATAAATTTTACTTAATATCAGTTCTGATACTTGCACCGGACAAGTAGGAAAAAGGAAGTGCAGCGGTATCAGCACCAATTGACGACAATGCAGCACCGGCACAAATATCGGGAGCTGAATCAAGTGAAATCTATGCAAGTCTGTACCGGCCGTAGTTCTGGCACATTATTTATTTCTGATACACCGCTTCTGATAATGCCGGAACCGATCTTCTCAGGTATGATCTGCTTATTCATTCATCCTTTGTGAATACATTAACTGCTTTTTTGATTGCGATCTTACCCTTTCTTTTTAATATCTGTTTGATGACCACAGGTTTCAGATCTTCAAATGCCACACCTTCCCCGTCATAGGTTCTAACCAGGGAGATAGCATCGAATTTGCACTTTGTCGTACAGGCACCGCAGCCTACGCATTGGAACTCGTTCACGACGGTGGCACCGCAGCCGAGGCACCGCTCGGTCTCCTTCTTCATCTGTTCCTCGGTAAATGTAATACGGGGATCCCGGAAGGAGAGTAATGCACGGATTTCCTTCGGATTATCTGCGGCAGGTGTATTCCGGCGCTTCACCCGCTGTCTCGGCAGACGGTCATAGCTCTCCAGAGCCAGGTTATCCTTATCAAGAGACTTGTATTCTCTGCGGTCACGTCCGATGATCAGGCTCTGGCCGGGCTGTACGTAACGGTGGATGGATATGGCGGCCTGCTTACCCGCAGCGATGGCATCGATGGCAAAGCGAGGAGAGGTATAGGCGTCTCCGCCGGCGAATACATCCGGTTCGCCGGTCTGGTAAGTAACCGGATCGGCTTTGATGGTCTTATTGGGGTTTATTTCAATCCTGCTGCCGTCCGGGAGATTGCCCCAGTCGATGGACTGACCGATGGAGAGAAGCACATGGTCTGCCTTTACCGTGAGGGTATCCTTTTCATCATAGACAGGGCGGAAGCGTCCGTTGCTGTCGAATACGGAGATGCATTTCATAAATTCCACTCCGGTGACCCTTCCCTCCGACGTAAGGATTTGTTTCGGTCCCCAGGAATTATGGATGCTGATTCCCTCAGCCCATGCTTCTTCAATTTCTTCCTCAAGTGCAGGCATCTGCTCCCGGGTCTCCAGACAATACATGGATACCTTGCCGGCGCCGACACGAATGGCGCTTCTTGCCACGTCGACAGCCACATTTCCGCCTCCGATGACGATAACATTGCCGGATAAGCGGATCTTGCGGCCTAGATTGACACTGCGTATAAAATCAACTCCGGAAATTACACCCTCGGCATCCTCACCGGTGATACCGGGCTTTCTTCCCGCCTGGGCACCGATTGCCAGATAGAAGGCTGCGTAGCCCTGCTCCCGCAAAGCTGCCAGCGTAATATCTTTGCCGACTTCAACACCTGTTATGAAGTCTACCCCCAGCTCCTTCAGAATATCGATTTCAGAGTGGACTACCTCCTTCTCCAAACGGAAGGAGGGGATGCCCAACGTCAGCATACCGCCCAGGACATGCTCCTTCTCGAATACAGTTACCTTGTAGCCGTCCACGGACAGATAATATGCACAGGCAAGCCCGGCAGGACCGGCTCCGACGACTGCAATTTTCTTGTTATAATCATGACGCTTCTTCGGGATATAACGGAACTCCTGCTTCATATCCTGCTCCGCTATGAACTTTTTGATCTCATCAATGGCCAGGGGTTCATCGATATCACCTCTGGTACAGGCGGTTTCACATCGCCTCGGACAGATGCGCCCGCAGACTGCCGGAAAGGGATTTTCATGCTTGATTAATTCCAGGGCTTCCCTGTATCTGCCCTGGGATGCAAGCTTTATGTAACCTTGGATTGCAATATGTGCGGGACATTCCGTCTTGCAGGGGCTGGTTCCCGTATCAGCCACATCCTGGCGGTTGGTCCGGTAATCCGGATTCCACCGCTCGGGACCCCATTCCATATCTCTTGGAGTTTCGATTTTCTTCACCGGAAGAGGCTTTAAGGTACATAATTTCTGTCCCATCTGAAGCGCATTCACCGGGCAGGTCTCGACACATTCCCCGCAGGCAACGCATTTGTCCTTATCTACCTGGGATACATAATTGGAACGAACCATATCCACATTCTTAAACATGGAAGCGGTGCGCAGGGATAAACAGGAACAGCCGCAGCAGTTGCAGATGGCATGAGTCTTACGGCTACCGTCCAAATTCGGGATCTGATGCATCAGGCCGTTATCCTCCGCCTGCCGGATTATCTCGAAGGCTTCCTCTCTGGTAATCCGGCGGCCGCGGCCGGTGCGGATATAATATTCGGCAGCGTGCCCCATCTGGATACACATATCCTCCTTCAGATGACCGCAGCCTTCCCCCATGGCTTCTCTGGCGGTCCGGCAGGAGCAGTCGGATACGGTGAAGATATCATTCTCATTCAGATATCCGGAAACCTCTTCATAGGAAGCCCGTCTTGTCTCACCGTCGATGGCACGTTCTATGGGAATCACACGCATTAGTCCGACGCCTACGGGGAATGCACCTGTGGATTTTGGACCGCGTACCCTGCCGTAAGCCTCGAAGGCTCTGGCAATCTGGGGATACTTTGCGACATTCTCCTTGTTATTAACCATCATTTCCATGATGCCGGGCACCCAGGTATCATACCAGTAGGTATCTGCACCATCGATTTCATTTACGAAGCATACGCCGGCTTCTGCCAGCTCCCATAAGAGCCTTGAGGTCTCCTCCAGGGATTTGCCGCACCTGGGAGCCAGCTCGTCTGCGGTGTAATGCCTGCGGATCTCCATGCACATGGCCACATCCGCCATATCCCCGGTTACCACGGGTTCCAGAATCATATATTCCGGATCGGTGGGCTTAATCTCATTTTTTGAACCTCGTTTCTTCCTGCTGATGTGATTCGCCAGATCAAGTACCTTCTCATTCACTGCCATATCGTTCCCCATCCTTTTCATAACTTATATTAACATAACTGAAATAATGTTCTGATAATCGAGAGGCATGGTGCTCAAAAACAGCATCTTTAATCAGAAGTGCAATACAACTTCTGATAACTTATATTATCGGAACTGAGATAATGTCCTGATAATTGAGAGGCATGGTGCTCAAAACAGACCTTCTATCAGAAGTAAAATACACTTCTGATAGCTTATATTATCGGAACTGAAATAATGTCCCGATAATCGAGAGGCACGGTGCTCAAAACAGTACCTTTTATCAGACAATAAGTTGTATATATGGTATATTTAACGTATATCTCAAAGCATTGGCGGCTATCGGTACTCCGGTATCATGTTTTAATTTCCGTTCCATAATCCGGCTTCCGTATGGAGCCAGTCTGCGAACTCCTCAATACCTTCTCCGGTTTTTGCGCAGACGGGTATTACTTTGATATTCGGATTTAATTTTCTGGCCCGTTCGGTACATGCTTCCACACTAAAATCAAAATAAGGAAGTACATCAAGCTTATTGATCAGCAACAGGTCGGCAACGGTGAACATCAGAGGGTACTTCAGCGGCTTATCATCTCCCTCAGGAACACTGAGTATCATGGCATTCTTTGAAGAACCGGTATCGAATTCTGCGGGGCATACCAGATTGCCTACATTTTCAAGGATTACAAGATCAATATCCTCCGTTCCCAGGCCCTCCAGACCCTGTCTGGTCATATGGGCATCCAAATGGCACATGCCGCCGGTATGTAATTGAATTACCTTCACGCCCGTATCTGAGATTGTTCTGGCATCCACATCGGAATCAATATCTGCTTCCATAATGCCGATCCGCAGTTTATCCTTAAGAAGACGTATGGTTCTTACAAGCGTGGTGGTCTTGCCGGAACCCGGTGCCGACATCAGGTTCAAAAGAAAGGTTTTCTCCTTCCTTAAATCCTCCCGAAGAAGATCTGCCTGCCGGTCATTATTGGCGAATACACTTTGTTTAATATCAAGAATCCGAAACTGGTTCATGAGGTGCCTCCCATACATCTCTGGTCATACCAGAGACCTTATGACAAAATATTAACACAATTCGGTAAAAATAGTCAATCTATTGCAGTGTACTTCTATACAAAATAGGTATAAATACCTTATATTTTTCTTGAATAATAGCATACTGTGGAATATAATTAATCTTGGTACGTGGTCATACCACAGTCAGTAGTAGAAGGAGTAATAATTCATGGAGTTTAAAAAGTTACATGCACCGTCCTTAAAAGATTTATTCATAAAAGAAATGGAGACATTGATTTTATCAGGAAAACTGGTAATCGGGGAAAGGCTTCCTCCGGAACGAGAGCTTGCCAAATCCATGCAGGTCAGCCGGGCAGTAGTAAATGCCGGTATCACAGACTTATCCAGAAAAGGATTTCTTACCATCAAGCCCCGCATCGGAACCTTCGTAGCGGATTACCGCCGCAACGGTACCATGGAAACCCTGATGTCAATTATGAATTATAACGGCGGGAGATTAAGGGATGAGGAGATACGCTCCATCCTGGAGCTGCGCATAGCATTGGACACTCTGGCAGTGGAGCTTTTGATACCGAAGATTACAGATCAGGAAGCAGCCGTATTGAAGGGCTATGTGCTTAAGATGGGAGAAGCCAAATCACCGGCAGCAGCTTCCGAATATGCCTTTCTGTTCCAGCATGAACTGGCCTGCCTGTCGGGTAATACCTTGTTACCTCTGATTTTCTCATCCTTTAAGTCACCAATTACAACATTATGGGAGAGATTCTACCAGTTGTACGGATTGGAAGCCTTATACAATAATACAGCTGTCTTATGCGGTTACATCGAGCGGAGGGATGTGAAGAAGGCTGTAGAATGGATCAATAAATCCATCGATGATACGATTAAGGGGAATCGGCAGATTTATTATTAATACTGGGGTGTATCATTTATAAATATATTTTTCAGAGAATGGATAGCAATCATTATATGGAAAGGATGTACATAGGAGGTACTTTGAAAAGAATTTTAAGAAAAAATTCAAAAGGAGCATACAGCAGTACCGGTTAAAAGCCGCAAGTCTTGATTATCAGGACCTGTGGCTTTAATTCTTATCCGTTTGAATTATATCATTACCTATGATTTGATTTCTGTAAGTATGAACTTTTCTCTCTTTATAGTATCCGTTACTCTGTGTCGCGATTTTGGAAACGTATCCCCATTACGCTCCTAAAATCGCTCCTTGCCTCCCGCAAATTGGAGCGGTCAGATGGGCATGAGCATTATTAAAACACGCTCCAGGGCGGTTTTTCTATGTATGGTATCTGCAAAACCTAAATTTTTATTGACAGATACAGACTATTATGATAGTCTGTAGACATAAACTATTACAATAGTCTGAGGTGACAACATGAAAAAGATAAAGCTGTTCGAGGGAGAAATCAAGCTAATGGAGCTTCTGTGGGAACATGAAGGCGAAAGTGCAAAGCAGTTGTCGCTGTTAGCGGCTGAAAGAATCGGCTGGAATAAAAACACGACCTACACAGTCATAAAGAAACTGATTGATAAGGGTGCGATAAAGCGCACCGAACCCGGTTTCCTCTGCCACAGCCTGATCGGCCGGGAGGAAGCGGGACGGGAGGAAGCCAAAGAAGTGCTCCGCTCATTTTTCGGCGGGTCGGTCAAAGCCCTTTTTTCTTCTTTTATGTCCGACGGGACGCTGTCTGAACAAGAGGCCGGCGAGCTGCGAAAGCTGATTGATGAACATGGAGGAAGGGATGATGGGTTATGATGGATAATGTCTTTTACTTTATTCTGAATATGAGCCTTGCGTCCGGCTTTGTGATTGCCGC
>JAFADH010000215.1 GCA_023424995.1 Bacillota bacterium
CCTTTATATGACTATGACTTATAAGACTTTATCAAGTTCCTCCTTAACTATCTCATTGAATTTATTTATCTCTTCCTTCCCGCCGCGCGGCGCCCTCGGCCAGTCATCCACTCTTATTCCCCTGTACTCTGCGGGTGCATCCTGATATCTGCCAATCATATGTATATGCACATGATATACGCCATCCCCGAAGATTACTGAATATACATGCTCCATATTGGGAATCGCCATTAAGGCCTTTCCCAGTTTCTTCATCATGCTTCCGATTGCATTCATTTCATCATCAGTAGCATCATAGATACCTCGGAAATGTCTCCTGGGCTCTATAAAGTAATATCCGAGATAATTATCGCTTTTATCCGGACGAGGCAGATAATGACTGACATAGATAAGATCATCCTGATAGATTACCGTTTCTTCCTCCCGGTGCTTTTTACATATGATACATTCCTCATGATTCATAAATAATACCTCCATAATACTTATAAGCCTGTTATATGACTTTCATTATAACCCTCCGGCAGCAGAAAAGCAAATATTTACATTATATTAATTTCTGTTCCGGTGATAATTCACAACCACTTAACTAACACTATAGTTACACTATTTTTGATTAATCATATATTATCATCATTCGTAATGGAGGTTGGAAATCATGAACAAAGTACATTGGCAGGTAGAGGGTCTTATTAATAATCCTATGAAGACCCAGGTGAAGAACAAGCTGGAGGAATTAAAGGGTGTATCCCAGGTTAATATCGATTTAATGCGCAGTACGGTTGAAGTATCCTATAATCCTCCGGCTGATGAGCAGCAGATCCGGAGTAAGATCGAATATACCGGATGCAAGGTAATATAGCCGGAGAATAGAAAGGATTTATCCTTAAAAAGGATGGCTCCTTAAATTATAAACAAGTTAATCCGGATGCCATAAGAGACAGGGTACGGACAGTGCACGGCACATCCTCTCCTGTCTCTTATTCTTTCTCTTAAATATCTATCACTTAGACCTTTATATCTGCTTTCAGCCCCAGAGAAGCCTTATTCTCTTCAAGAATCGGATTAATGACACCCGTTATGAATTCCTCTGTCTGTTCCTTCGCCCTTCCGGTATAAAGCTCCGGATTCATGGCATTCTTCAGATCCTGGAGGCTCATATTAAAGGACGGGTCAGCGGCGATCAGTTCCAGAAGATTGTTCTCAAGACCCTTTTCTTTCACATTCCTGCCAGCCTCCATGGACAGAATACGGATCCTCTCGTGCAGCTCCTGTCTGTCCCCGCCTGCCTTAACGGCTGCCATCATGATATTCTCGGTAGCCATGAAAGGAAGCTCCTGCATGAGTCTCTTCTCGATTACCTTGGGATATACTACAAGTCCGTCAACTACATTCATATACAGATCCAGAATTCCATCCACTGCAAGGAAAGCCTCCGGTATACTGATACGCTTATTAGCCGAATCATCCAGAGTTCTCTCAAACCACTGGGTTGCTGTGGTAAGCGCGGGATTTAAAGCATCCACCATCACATAGTTCGCCAGTGAGGCGATTCTTTCGCTTCTCATGGGATTCCTCTTATATGCCATGGCAGAAGATCCGATCTGATTCTTCTCAAAGGGCTCTTCGATTTCCTTCAGGTGCTGCAATAAGCGGATATCATTGGAGAATTTATGCGCGCTGGCTGCAATTCCTGACAGGACATTCAATACCTTTAAGTCTATCTTTCTGGAGTAGGTCTGTCCGGCTACCGGATAACATCCGGCAAAGCCCATCCTCTCAGCGATCTTCTGATCCAGCTTCTTTATCTTGTCATGATCACCGTCGAACAGTTCCATGAAGCTTGCCTGAGTCCCTGTGGTTCCCTTGGAGCCAAGCAGCAGCATACCGTCAATGATATAATTCAGGTCATCATAGTCCAGCTTCAGCTCCATGAGCCAGAGGGATGCCCTTTTTCCGACGGTAGTGGGCTGGGCAGGCTGGAAATGGGTGAAGGCCAAGGTAGGAAGCGCCTTATATTCCAGAGCAAACTTCGATAACTCCGCCATAACATTAACCAGCTTCTTCTTCACCAGCTTAAGTGCCTCGGTCATGATGATGATATCGGTATTATCCCCCACATAGCAGGAGGTAGCACCCAGATGGATAATTCCCCTTGCTGTGGGACATTGCTCGCCGTATGCGTAGACATGGGACATCACATCGTGGCGGACCAGTGCTTCTCTTTCCTTTGCCACATCATAATTGATGCTGTCCTGGTATGCCTTTAATTCATCAATCTGTTCCTGCGTTATAGCCAGACCCAGCTCCTTCTCCGACTCAGCCAGGGCGACCCATAGCTTTCTCCAGGTTTTAAACTTCATGTCCGGTGAAAAGATATACTGCATCTCCTTACCGGCATAACGCTCGGATAACGGACTTGTGTATTTGTCGTTGCCCATCCCTTCTGCCCCTTTCGTACTGTATGATTATATTTATATTAAAGATTATATACTTTAAAGCCTTCGCCCTCTTCATCCACGTTGTACTTATCCCGGCAAATCCCGAACAACTCCGGAATATAACATGACTTCTCCGGACTAATCCGCTTACCTTGGATATTATAACATCAATATTGTTAAAAACTCAAGGCTTTATGGTATGATATATTCTATTCTTCGTATCTTCCGTTAAGCTTCGTACTCTCCCCGGATATCCTCCTCCGGAGGTTCAATGGGATAATTCCCCGTAAAACAGGCGTCACAATAACCGATGTCTCCGCCGATCATCTCACTGAGGCGGTCTACGGATAGATAGCCCAGGGAATCCGCCCCGATCATGTCCTTGATCTGTTCTATGGTATTATTATGGGCGATCAGCTGGTCTCCGGTGGGTATGTCCGTTCCGAAATAACAGGGATGCAGGAAGGGAGGCGAGCTGATTCTTACATGTACTTCCGTGGCTCCCGCACGCTTCAGCATCTTTACGATCTTCTCACTGGTGGTTCCCCGCACGATGGAATCATCAATCATAACAACCCTCTTACCTGCAACCACTTCCGGCAGTACATTCAGTTTAATACGCACACTGGAAGCCCGCAGGGACTGCTTGGGCTTAATGAAGGTCCTTCCCACATAGCTGTTCTTTACAAATGCCATGCCAAAGGGGATCCTGGATTCCAGGGCATAGCCCAGAGCCGCGGCATTACCGGAATCCGGTACGCCTACCACCACATCGGCCTTTACCGGATGTGTCTGTGCCAGGATTCTGCCCGCCATAATTCTGGAATTATATACGCTGATTCCGTCGAATTTGGTATCCGGCCTGGAAAAATAGATATATTCAAAGATACATTTTGCAATCTTCTGGCCGCACTGGGAAGTATCGGAATGGATTCCTTCCTCGTTAATCATAACCACCTCACCCGGCAGCACATCCCGGATATATTCCGCGTCCGCTGCAGCCAGGGCTGCCGTCTCGGAAGCCAGGATGTACGCGTTCTTACGCCTGCCGATTACCAGCGGGTGAAAGCCGAAGGGGTCTCTCGCACCGATCAATTTTCTCGGACTCATAATAACAAGGGAATATGCGCCGCTGAGCTTCTTCATGGCATTCCCCACCGCTTCCTCTACGGAGGCACTGTTCAGACGCTCTCTTGCAATATGGTAAGCGATAACCTCCGTATCGATGGTGGTCTGGAAGATAGCGCCGTTATATTCCAGCTCTCTCTTTAACTGGGGCGTATTCACCAGGTTTCCGTTATGGGCCAGGGCCAGCGTTCCCTTGATATAGTTTAGAACCAGCGGCTGCGTATTATTGATATTGCTTCCTCCGGCCGTGGAATAACGTACATGCCCGACCCCGATATTGCCCTGCAGGGTATCCAGATGCTCCTGGGTGAATACCTCACTCACCAGCCCCATACCCTTCCAGGCCTTGACCGTGCCTTTGGGCCCCTGGGTATCACTTACCGCAATGCCGCAGCTTTCCTGTCCTCTGTGCTGCAGTGCAAAAAGACCGTAATATATGGTGGATACCACATCATTACCGTCCAGATCATATACACCGAAGACACCGCATTCCTCATGCAGCTCCTCCGGATTAAAATAATTGTCACTTATTAAGCTGTTGTCCATATTCATGAGCATATTCATCCTCTCATTTTTTAACCGTTCCGCAGTTCCTATCAAAAATATACGGATACCACAACTGTCAGATCCTTCTGCCGGTTCCTGTCCGGGCTGCTTGCGCAATACGTGATAATGCGTCTGTACGAACCTGGAATGAAGATGGCAAGAGGCTGTCCTGTATACAATACGAACAGCCTCATATGATTATTGAATTCCTAAACGCTTAAACACTTCCCGGTAAGCATCTTCCACCTTGCCCAGGTCCCTGCGGAAGCGGTCCTTATCCAATTTATCATGTGTCGTTATATCCCAAAGTCTGCAGGTATCGGGTGATATCTCATCAGCCAGGATGATCTGGTTATCCTTGTATCTGCCAAACTCTTTCTTAAAATCGATTAATTCGATCCCTGCGGATGCAAAATATCTGCAAAGCACATCATTTATTTTAAAAGTAAGCTCTGTGATACGGTCAAGCTCTTCTCTGGTTGCCAGGCCTAAAGCGATGGCGTAATAATCATTGATAAACGGATCACCGAGTGCGTCGTCCTTATAGGAGAATTCCAGAGTGGGTGTTTTCAGGCGGATACCCTCTTCCATGCCTAATTTCTTAGCGAAGCTTCCTGCGGATACATTCCGGACAATAACCTCAAGAGGTACGATGCTGACCTTCTTAACCGCAGTCTCACGGTCACTTAATTCTTCGATGTAGTGGGTAGGAATGCCTTCCTTTTCTAACAGGCGAAAGATATGGTTCGTCATCTTATTGTTGACTACGCCCTTGCCCAGGATTGTTCCTTTTTTTAAGCCGTTAAATGCTGTTGCATCATCTTTATAATCTACGATCAATACATCCTGGTCATCCGTTTTATATACCTTTTTCGCTTTTCCTTCATAGAGCATGTCTAATTTCTTCATTGAAACTGCCACCTGTCCTTTTCAATAATATCAAACAACAAAGCATCCATTACTCTTACATATTAGTATGAACCCCATAAAACCGCAATATATATTTTGTCGTTTGCTGGTTGCAGTCAGTATTTTTGTATAAATGCACAAATATTTGAATGGTTGATTATCCGTTTTCCATCATATTTTTGAGTGTTGAAAACAGTCCAAACCCTATATATTACTAGGATTTATGAACTTTATTAACGGTAATTATAAATAGATGGGATTACTGCTATATTATATTTTTATGCGCATTTGGTGAATATTGTAATTCAACTGATCCACATGCCGTTTTTGGTGACCGTCCAGATACCATCCTTCCATTCTGCAGCTGCTTCCTCCGAACCGACAGCACCAAGACCGCTTCTCCATTTGCTGATGGAACAGGTGATCCTTGTG
Organism: Bacillota bacterium; assembly: GCA_023424995.1. GTDB lineage: Bacteria > Bacillota > Clostridia > Lachnospirales > Lachnospiraceae > Mobilitalea. The sequence goes on from JAFADH010000215.1 coordinate 5,454, forward strand.
TTATCATCCTTCAGCTCCACATGGTCAATCGTAATAATCACACCCTTGGGGAAATACAGCTGCTCCTTATCAATCAGTCCCTGCTCCTCCATCTCCTCATAAGTGCCTTCAATCACATCCAAACCGTAGGTATTCTTCATGCTTGCGAAGATAATCTCCTTCTCCATATCCGTAAGCCCTGCCCAGCCGGTGGTATCCAGTACTATCATCTCGATCCCGCCGTTCAGCCCGCTGTCCTCCTGCCAGATATCATCAATTAAAGCAAGATACCCGTCAAGCAAGGTATTATGTCCCGTAACCCGGATGGCTGAAGCCGATATCTGTGCCGGATAGGAATCCATCATAATCCCGTCATATGTGACTTCTATAAAATCCCCGGGCTTTAGATCCGCCAGGGTGATCTCTTCCCCGTCTTCTCCGGTAATTACCGCCTGGGCGGTCCTTACCGAGATCCGGTCGGAGGATTTGGCTTCGCTGCTGTCTTTATCGGGAGCGATCAGCAGATAATCCCCTGCTTCAATAACTTCCGCCCGGAAGGTTGTTTCCGTTGTATTATTACCGTTACTGCCTGTGTCGATTGTTCCGCAGCCGGTGATCAACAATACCGCTGCTATTATAATCATGAAAAATCTGTTTCTTTTATTCATAATGATTCCCTGCCTTTCTTTTATAACTTTCTTTCATAACCTGCAATACCTGCGAAGAATATAATTCACATAATACACAAAACAAGTTATCCGGTAAAAATATAAATTCTTCCTGCCATCAAGTATGGATTCTATTCCTTCCTGTTATCCCTTGGTAAAAATTAGACGACAAAAGCTGTCATACGGTTTCCACAGCATTAACTCCGTTCCTAAGAGGATGCCTTGTTAAGGTGTTACATAGCTTTGCAGCCTGCTCCTTACGGGACAGGCTGCATAAGTCTCATTGGGCCGGCAATTCAATTCCCGGTTTTTTCCTGGCTTTATTCTGGTACATGTCCATGTCTACAATTTCGATTATCTGCTCCAGGCTAAGCTTCATATCCGGTTTATAGGAGAATACCCCAAGGCTTGCGTTTATCTGATAGGGCTTGTGCCTGTTCCGGTTCAGAATATCAAACCGCTGTGCGATTTTGGCACATAATTCCTTGATTTCCTGTTCGCTGCTGTGATCAAACAATATCATGAACTCATCCCCGCCATATCGGAGAAGGATATCATCCGGATGAAGCTCCTCCTTTATGACTCTGCAGACCTCGATAATCAAAGCATCTCCTTCCAGATGCCCGAAGGTATCATTTACCGCCTTAAGATTATCAACATCAAAAAAACAGAGATTGAATTCCTCATTATTGCGCAATACGGTGTCAAATTTTCTCTCGATAAGCTCCATTCCGGCTCTTCTGTTTAAAGCTCCCGTCATTGAGTCGGTAGACGCATGAACGGATAATTCCTTCTCCAGCCGTTTTATTTCACTGATGTCCGCAATTCCGCTTAATACGGACTTCTCACCGAAATAGTCAATCAGCTCATAGTTAGCTACGGCATACTTGACCTGTCCGGATAAGGCCTTCTGCTCCACCGGATAATCATTTACCTTTCCGGCCGACTCCAATATCTTTCGAATGCCGTCATAATCTCTGGGATATCTGAACAGGGATTTATGGTCTGTTATCTCGGATGTGTCTCCGGGGATATCATAAAACAACACCGCCTTTTGGTTTGCATAGAGGATCTTACCATCCTCAAACCGGGATATCAGAAGGGGAAATGGATTAATCTCAAACAGCTTGATGAAGGTCCTCTTATCCTCCTTCAAAAGATCCTCCGTCATAAAGTTTTTTACATTATAGCGGTACATGATCAGGAATAAAATAATCGCTACTAAGACGGTGGTCGTAGAGTTATACTGCTTAATATTAACGGAATTATCCTTGTAAAAGCGGGAAATGCCCATAATGAATAAAATATGGTTAACACTGTAAATGGCGATCACCCATTTCGGATAAATGGGTACCACAAGTGCTGCCACAAGAATGATCAGAACATAAGCATCAATATTGCCTGTAAACCTCTGGCTGTTTAAGGACAGGGCGGATGCGATTATAACCGATACCGACAGTTCCAAAAGAATCAGGACCTTGGCGGCACGGGAATATTGCCTGTTTTGTTTTTCAAGCAGTTTGCAAACCACAAGATAGGATACCGTAAG
>JAFADH010000241.1 GCA_023424995.1 Bacillota bacterium
TGATATTCATCAATAGAATTACTCCTCGGATACCTCACGCTCGGCAATATGCACGGCACTGTAAAGGGATTCCTCATGTCTTGCATTCAGATGCCTCATTTCCCGGATAACGAATATTCCCGTTATAACCGATGCCAGGAGATCTGCCAGAGGTCCTGCTGACAAGACACCGTCCAGGCCAAAGAACCGGGGTAATATAAGCAGTGCCGGAATTAAGATCAGTACCTGTCTTGACAATCCCAGAAGCGCAGAGTACATGGGCTTGCCAATTGCCTGAAAATAATTCGACGATACAATCTGAAACCCTATGATGGGCAGGAATATCAAAAATCTCCTGATAGCAAAGGTACTGAAGGATATCAGCTCCGTATCATCCTTATTAAACAGATATACCAGCTGCTGAGGGAATACCCTGGTTATGCACCATCCTGCTATAACGATAATGGTTGCGAAGATAACTGCCAAACGGTAGGCTTCCTTCACTCTGTCATACTTCCCGGCTCCGTAATTATAACCGATAATCGGCTGAACACCCTGATTGATTCCAAAGATGGGCATAATCATTAAAGTTATGACACTGTTTACAATTCCCATACCCGAGATGGCTATATCACCGCCATAGAAACCCAGGCTTTTATTCAGGATAAAATTCAGTACGCTTGCTGCGATCTGCATGGCAAAGGGAGCCAGTCCCAAGGTAATGATTTGAAAACCGTATGACATTTTTAATTTCAGGTTTTTCATCCTTAGCTTTAATAAGCTCTTACCCCGAAGAAAATAAATCATTACCCATATGGCCGAAACCGCCTGGGATAAGATGGTGGCAAAGGCTGCTCCTCTCATCCCCCATGGTATAATAAAGATAAATATGGGATCTAATACCGTATTGATCGCAGCACCGATCAGCATGGTAAACATGGCTATCTTGGGATTTCCTTCAGAACGGATGAAATTGTTCATACCCATACCAACGGATTGGAATACGCCTCCGATCAGAATAATCTCCATGTATTCCTTGGCATAAGGTAATATCTGTTCGCTGGCCCCGATGAGCTTCAGCAAAGGTTCCAGGAATATAAGTCCCAGCACGGACAGGATGAGGGAGCTTACAACCAATAATACAAATGCATTACCAAATATAACCTCTGCTTCTTCCTTTTTATTCTGGCCTAACCGTATGGCCACCAGGGAGTTGGCGCCGATACCGATCAGCATCGAGAATGCCATCATGATCAACATGATCGGAAAGGCTATGGCAGTACCTCCAATTCCCAATGAACCGACTCCCTGCCCGATAAAGATACGGTCCACCACATTATATAACGCATTTACCAGCATACCTACGATTGCCGGTATTGAAAACTTGAATAACAAATTAATAACCTTTAATTCGCCTAATTGCTTGGATCTGTCCATCGTACCCCTTTTCCTGCTTTCCATTATATTCGTTATACAATGAGTCAAAAAAATGCCTCCCCATGAGACATCACATAAGTGATTGGTATGGGGAGTTCATCTATAAACATACTACAATATTTACAATTGAATGTCAAATATAAAGTCTGTGGAACATGGGTTTGTTAAATGTATTTTTTATCAATGATTTCAAAGATCAGTATGGTACGCCTGTAAATTAATTTCTTTTAATAATTCATTGCTGAAGCACCATACTGTGAATATCATTCCGTCATAAGCATCCCGAAACCAGTAATCCATAAAATAAACCACATGGTACAGCTTATTTAACCGGATTAAGCAGTTGAATAGCGACACGCACTTAGGGCAGGCACTTGCAGATATCTGTTAGTGCCTGCCGCTAAGTGTCAAATCACATAATATTATTAATTTAAGGGTCTCATCAGCGGGAATAATATCATGTTCTTTATATTGTCCTGTCCGGTAAGCACCTGTAATACCCGGTCAATTCCCATACCCCAGCCGGAGATGGGAGGCATGCCGTATTCCATGGCAGTGATATAGTCATCATCCATAACCATGGCCTCTTCATCCCCATTTGCCTTAAGCTTTGCCTGCTCCATAAGGCGTTCTCCCTGGATAACCGGATCTACCAGCTCAGAATACGCATTGATGATCTCCGCACCATTGATGATCAGCTGGAAGCGGTCTGTAATATCCGGATTATCATCATTGGCTCTTGCCAGAGGCGATAATGAGATGGGATGCTCCACAAGGAAGGTAGGCGCAATTATTCTTGGTCTGCTCACCTTCTTATAGAGCAGATCTATGAGATTTCCCCTGCCAAGCTTATTAATATCCGTCTCCGAATCCAGCTCAATACCGGATTCCTTAATCTTCGCCAAAAGCGCCTCCTTATCCCTGCATTCGTTGATATCAATGCCGCAGTCCTTAAGGATCAGATCCCGGAAAGATACCACCGGCCACTCTCCTGCAAAATCAATGCTTCTTTCGCCTATCTTAAGCCGGGTCCTGCCAAGGACCCTTTCCAGAACATGAGTCAGCATCTGCTGTAGGAATACCATGTTATCCCGGTAGTTATAATATGCACAATACCCCTCAAGCATGGTGAAGTCCTGAAGATGTGCCGCATCGATTCCTTCATTGCGGAAGCACCTGGCAAATTCAAACACCTTTGTAAAGCCTCCGGCAATGGCTCTCTTTAAATAGGTTTCCGGTGCAATACGCAGGTACACCTCCATATCCAGGGCATTATGATGTGAAGTGAAGGGACGGGCGGCGGCGCCTGAGGGATGGTCGATCAGTACCGGCGTCTCGATCTCGGTATATCCGTTCTCTTCAAGAAAGCGACGGATTTCCTTCATAAACGCAAACTTCAGCAGGAACCGCTCCCTGGTCTCACCATTCATAATCAGGTCCAGATACCTCTGCCTGTGGCAGCTGTCCGCATTCGTAAGTCCATGGAACTTCTCAGGCAGGGGGCTCAGTGCCTTTCCCAGAAAGGTAAGCTCATGGGCCCGGATTGTCTTCTCTCCGCTGTCGGTAGTAAACACATCTCCGCACACACCGATAAAATCGCCGACATCGAAGCACTTCTTCAATAGTTCATAAGCTTCCTCACCCACAATATCCCTCTTAACCGCCACCTGAATCTTCCCATGAATATCTGAGACGGTAATAAATGTTAATTTTCCCATACGGCGCAGTAATGTTATCCTGCCCGCCGTGCGGACATCCTCCGTTCCATCGGGAAGCTCCGCAGCCCGGGCGATCTCATGGGTTTTAACATACCGCTCCGGATACGGGTTTGTATGTTCCCTCACATAATTCATTCTGTTGCTTCTTGCCTCTTCCATACTGGTCCCGCTCATATAAATCCTCCTTCATCTGTCCGGAAATACCCGGAAGATGTTTTAATCCGTTCCGGTATTTCCATTGTTTTTGTCTCACAGGTCATTGTCTTCCTGTTAAACCACAAAAGCTACGGCCAAAGAGCGGGGATATATATGAAGATACAAAAAATCCCGCCCTTCAAAAAGGACGGGATGCAATCCCGTGTTACCACCTTTATTCATCCATGCCTCACGGCACAGACCTCAACAAGTACGGATTATCATATACCTGCTGCCATTCCGGATACAAGTACGGATAATAATCGATACTCTTGCACGATAATGGGTGCTCCCATCGCAGCCTCAGCTGATAAGCAGTCGGTACGCAGCTCCGAGTCTTTATTCAATACCTTTCGCCGTATCTCCTTCCACCAACCGAGACTCTCTGTGACGCGTACTGGCATTTACTTTCTCTCTTCATAGCCTTTATTATTCTTATGTGACCTTATACTATCACAGATTAATTACCGTTTCAAGCACTAATCTCTGATTGGTAGTATAAAGATTTCTGGCCGATCTTAAGGGTCTTTTGCTTGTATTAGAAAATTCCGTATGTTATAATTCCCAATAATGTAAATACGAGGCGAAGCATGAAAGATAAAATTCTGGTAATTGAAGACGATGCGGATATCAACAGGCTGCTATGCAGATATTTGGAAGAGGAAGGCTATCAGGCGGTTGCGGCCTACTCGGGTACCGAAAGACGGCTGCTGCTGAAACTGGAGCATTATTATTAAGTACTTATTAAAAACCGGTCTTTATAATAGCTGTTCATAATCGAGATCCGGTTTCCAAGCCGTATGCAGAATTCCATATAGTTGTTAAAAAAATACCGGTTTGTGCCGGTATTTTAACATGACACTGCCAAACTGCTTACCGTCAGCGTGCTTCATTCGCTTTGATCCTTACCCGGAATTCCTTACCCTGTATGACGTCCAGGTAAAACGGCACCGCTTCAAATCCGCTTACCGGATTAAAGATACGGGGAACATCATTCTCTTTCTTTATCTCCCTGTCTAACGGCATCTTTTTAGCGAAACCGTCCCTTATCTTTAATTCTCTGTCCGCTTCCAGAAGAAGGCTCCCTCTCATCGTCCGGATATGATAGCAGTTATTATATCCCCGTATAATATCATTACCGCTCGGTGATATGACGGGAATATGGAACCGTGCCTGCTCCGCGTCTGTATAACCGTGAATAATGATCTCAGTATCGTCCATGATATATTGCAGCTTAAAGTGTTTTTCTCCCCTCTGCCCTGCATCCGTCAATTTTCCTTCCGCAAGGTAGCTTATGGTATCTCCGTCCTGATACTTAACCAAAGCAGCCTTATCGTTAATATTACGATAAACGGTCCCCTCACGGTACATCTCGATTCGCGGGGTCAGACAGATATCCTTCGTATGCTGCGGTAATTGCATATTGTTAGGCTCCACCAGATAATATCTGCCCATGGTTGCGGCCAGTACAGGACCGCAGGCTTTATTCCACAGCATAGTGATTGCTCCGCCTGTTGCATGACCTTCCTCACTGTATTCAAAATCATAATCAGAAACCGTCATTCTCCAGTCTCCCCTGGCAGCCAGGCTGACATGGACCGAAGGAAAATAAGTGATTCCCTCAGCGGTTTCTCTGGGCAGTGTCATACCGGGCTTTGGTTCTATTCCATGCTCCAGCATAATTGCCAATGCTTTTGCATGGCAAAAGGTATGATGCACACAGGGCGGTTCCTCTGCCGTATGGAACATGGGGCCACCATGCAGCAGACCGTCATGGGTGCATTGCTTCAGTAATAAGGTATTACGGTATACCGCTTCCCCGAACAAAGGGTTCTTACCAGCAAGGAGACCGTAGCCCGCCTGACAGCCGTCCGAGGTGCGGCTTCCCCAATAGCTCCATTTATTATTGCGTGTACCCCAGCTGTTATCCCAGGCACCGTCGGGAAGCATGAAGGCCAGATGTGCCTCCATGGATTTCATGACTGCTCCAAGAACCTCCTGATCCTCCAGATACAGAGCGCAGGTAACCAGCCCCGGCAGGGATTCCTCCACATTATAGCCTAAGTCCACCGGTCTGCAGCCTTTCTCCGTTATACCGTCCCGGGGTTTCCCTTCTCCGTACAGAAGTCCTTCCTCCGTAAAATGCTTTAAGGCCTCCTGTGCCAGTTCTCCGGCCTTCTGAGCATAGATCTCCCGGTGCAGTACTTTATAGGCTATAGCCATGGCTGCCCCACAGGTTACCGGATAATTGACATTGCCTCCGATACTCTCAATATTCTCACACAGGTAATCTGCTGATATCTGAAACCGTTTCAGCCATATGCTTTTTGTGTGAGGATCCAGCAGGTCACCATGATACAGAAGTGCTTCTCCAAGCTGGATAGCGGCAAAGACCGTTATGCCCTTCCACTCACTGTTAGTATCATTAATATAGCTTCCGTCCGGACGGGTCATGTTCTCCGTCCATTGAAAGAGTAATTTGGCCGCCTCCAGATATTTATCCTCCCCGGTTTTTGCCGCCATATACATCATGGGATAGATGGCATCCCCGCAGCGCCCGTGTATTCTGGCGCAGGAGGGACACATAATACCGCCATGGATCTCTTTTCTCTTTATATCTTTTACCTGAAGTTCAAGTAAAGCATCACACCATTCCTTTAATAATTCAAAATACATAATCCTCACTCCTGTTTATCCCTGTTATGGTCATGAGACTGATATCTGAGACGGCTGTAATCCATCGCTCATTACATAATGTTATATGGCAGCTTCTATAATTGATATAATCCCGGGCAGATTTTGCACCTCTGTTTCTAAAAATATCAGCCCTGTCCGTATCCTCCTATAAAAAGCTGTGTCCTTTCGTGTACTTATCTTACCAATAAGCTTTTGAATTTGTGAATATCCTTACGAGCGCTTCAAAATAAAAATAATCGCCCCATATAACACATTCTCCGGCTCCGTTATTACGGTGATATACCCCTTCTCTTAAGAAACCGTTGGATTCCCCAAGGTCCTTCGTGCTGTAATTATCATAAAGGGATTCCATAATACGGTATACTGTATCCAGATAAGCCTTCTCCTCCTCCCCGGCATATTGGCACAGCTCCAATAATCCGCAGCAGAAGATGGCGGCTGCAGAGGTATCCCTGATATCCGGATTATCATCGGTAAATGTGAAATCCCAATAGGGAACATAATCCCCGGGCAGATTATGAAGGAATACTTCCGCTGTTTTCTGTGCGGTCCGCAGGAATTCTTTCTCCTTCGTATAACGATAGGATAACGCAAAGCCATAGACTGCCCATGCCTGACCTCTTGCCCAGGTAGACTCATCCGCATAGCCCTGATGGGTCTTCCCGCATACTGCCTCCCCGGTCTCCGGTCTCATAAGATAGGTATGGTAGGAGGAATAGTCCTCTCTGATCAGGTACTTTGCTGTTGTTTTTGCATGATTGACGGCGATTTCATAATTCTTCCCTTGACCGCTCCAGTAGAGCAGGGGAAGATTCAGCATGGTATCAATGATGATCTTAACATCGGGATAGGTGATGCCCATCTCTCCCCAGGCTTGAATATAATACCCTTTTTCATTATACCGTTCAGCCAGTACGTCCGCAGCCTTAAGAGCCAGTCCCCGTGCCCGTTCATTTCCTGTCAGCTTATAATCAGCCACACAGGACAATGTATACAGAAAACCAAGATCATGGCTTATATGCCTTCGATTCACCAGTCTGCTCTCAAAACTGTCCAGATAGCCTTCGGAATGTGCCAGATATTTTTTATCTCCGGTAATTTCATATGCAAGAAAGCAGATTCCCGGGAAAAAGGAAGCCGTCCATAAGGTGTTCTCCTCTCCGGTATAGATATTACCGTTACTGACATGTGGATATCGGTCCGTAAATTCATCCAGACCTGCTTCAAGCTTGGATAATATGTGCTGCAATGCTTCTTCCTTCCCGTTCATATTACTTTGACCTCCTTTTTCATATAACTTCATCCTCCTTAATGCTCCATCCTCTTTATGCTTCATCCTCCTTAATGCTCCATCCTCCTTTATACTTCATCCTCCTTTATACTTCATCCTCCTTTATTCTTCATTTCCCTTCATTCTTCATTTCCCTTCATTCTTCATTCTCCTTCATTCTTCATTTTCCTTCATACTTCCTTTTCCTTCATACTTCCTTTTGTCTAGTAAATACACATTTCACAATGTTACCAGTCAGTGCCCAAGACTCGCTAACGGTGACTCGCTACGCCTTACCGTGCGGGATCTCCCCCCGCTAAACCAATCGCCCTTTTCTGGACGCGCCTATTCCTTGACCGCTCCTATTAACGCACCCTTCGTAAAGTATCTCTGCAGGAAGGGATATATACATAGAATCGGCAGCGTAGCAACTATGATGGTCGCATATTTTATCGTCATACCTACGGATTCCTGATCAGCCACGCTTACACCGGCCGTCATGGCTCCCACATCATTCTGCATGAGGATCTCCCTTAATATAACCTGCAGTGGATACATCTCCCTCTTTCGGATGATCGTGGACGCCCAGAACCACCCGTTCCAGATGCCCACACCATAGTACAGCACCATAACCGCTATAATTGCTTTGGACAACGGCAGTATGACAGAGAAAAGAATTCTGATATGTCCTGCCCCGTCGATCTCAGCCGCCTCCACCAGACTGTGCGGAATACTTTCAAAGGAGGTCCGCAATATGATCAGATTATAGGTATTGATCAGAAAAGGTACGATAAGCCCCCATAAGGAATTCGTCAGGTGCAGATCCTTCAGGGTCAGATAAAAGGGAATCATCCCGCCGGAGAAAAACATGGTGAACAAAATCATAAGCATAATCGGTTTCCTCAGCATCACATTATTACGCGACAGAAAATATGCTCCGATGGAGGTCATGATAATATCCAGGAATACTCCGATAACCAATATAAACAAAGTGTTGCCGTAGCCCTTTAATATCATTGGGTTATGAAAGACCTTCTCATACGAATCCATGCTAAAGCCCAAAGGCTTGAACAGGATGCCGCTGTGCTGCGTAAGAAGGCTGCTGTCGCTGACGGAAGCCATCGCCACATAGAAAACCGGATATAGGCATATGACCATAATGCAGGTCAGGAACGTATAATTAAACGCGGAAAAAACAAGCTCGCCTTTTGATCTTTTAATCCTCATAACTGTCCTCCCTACCATAGACTGGTTTCACTGAGCCGCTTACTTATCTTATTCGTAAGAATCAACAGGAACAGATTGATCACCGAATTCAACAAGCCGATGGCAGTGGAGTAGCTCCAGTTCTGTTCAATCAAGCCGATCCGGTAGACATAGGAGGATATGATATCCGACTTCTCGTAGGTAGACGGATTATATAATAATATGGTTTTTTCATATCCTATACTCATTAAGGAGCCCATCTTTAAAATGAACATAATAACGATCGTAGGCATGATCGAGGGAAGGGTTACATAGATCAGCTGTTTGAATTTACCTGCTCCGTCAATCATGGCAGCTTCATACAGCTGACTGTCCACTCCCGACAAAGCCGCCAGATATATGATGGAACCCCAGCCCACCTCCTGCCAGATGCCGGATGCAATATAAATTGTCCGGTATAAATCCGGATTCTGCAAAAGCGGAGACCTCCGGCCTCCGAGGAATACAATGACATCATTAAATAAACCGGAAGTCATGGAGAAATTAACTATCATACCGGTTATTACAATTAAAGATATAAAATGGGGCAGATATGTAATGGTCTGTGTAAGTCTTTTGAAGCTCTTATTACGTACCTCATTTAATAATAGGGCCAGAATAACAGGTGCAGGAAATCCGAATATTAACGAATACACACTCAGCAGCAATGTATTTTTCATTAATCTGAAAAAATAGATACTGTTAAAAAAACGGATGAAGTGATCAAAGCCTACCCACGGACTATCCCATATCCCGCGTGCGGGAGCATAATTCTTAAAGGCAATTATTGCACCATACATCGGCTTATAGCTGAAAAGTATATAAAATAAAAGTACCGGTAATACAAGAAGATATAAGGAATAATTCTTGCGGATATCTCTCTTGATCCTTTCGAGTAAGCCTCTTGGCTTCATAGGTATAACACCCTTTCCAATAATTATTGCAGCACTGCCCCAAACCCGGTTCTCCAGAGATACCGGATATTGGGGCAGCGTCCTTTATGAAGCTATGATCAGCGGGATTTATAGCGTGCCAATGCAGCATTTTCAATTTCCAGAGCCCGGGCAAGTCCCATATCCTCAATATTCTTTACATATTCATCAAAGCGGTCAAAGCTCTCTTCTCCGAATATGAATTTCAAGGTCATTTCATCACGGTATGTATTTATCTCGTTCATAATCAGTGAGAATTCCTGGCTTTCTTCGGAGGTAGGAGTAATGGGAGGGATTTTATGTGCCTTCGCATTGGTCGAACCCCAGATCTTATTGGATTCCTTCTGGGAATCAATGGTATAGTACTGTTCCAGATAACGCTTATCCTGTACAAACGGTCCGTTATAATTGCCCCTGATATAAGCTGACAGGGATTGGGCAAGGGGCCATCCGTCGGGATTTTTAATAATATTCTCCGTATAGGTGGGATAATCACCCACCATGGTATAGGATTCGCCTTCGACGCCGAAGTTAAAGAGCATATGTCCTGCTTCACCATAAGCGTAATCCAATAATCTTGCCGCTGTCTCTATATCCTCACAGCTTGTAGTGATTGCCACTCCTCCCTGGTTGGGATAGCGGTTTTCGATCTGTCCGAACTCAGGATAATCCCCCTTGTTCAAAGTCGGAACCGGAGCAGCCGCCAGCATATAATTCGGATCCGTGGCAATCGCCGCATTAATCCATACGCCCATACGGCTTCCGGCCCAGCCGATGGATGCGCCGGCACTGCCGTTGGTCATCTTCGCACTGACCTGGTCAAGGGCAAGGGTGGCCAGATCCTGATCGATCAGTCCTTCCTTATACCAATCGGCAAAGGTGGCAAGGAACTGCCTGTACCCTTCTTCCACTGCCCCGAAGTGGATGGTACCGTCTGAGTGCAGATAGAAGTTCTTGGAAGTATTAAAAGCATAGGCAAAGGGATTCTCGTCCGTTAAACCGCCCATGGTATATTCATAGGAGAAAGGTGCCGTCGCTCCCTTTTCTTCTTTGAATTTAGTCAGCACGGTATGCCATTCGTCAATCGTGGTGGGCACCTCAAGCTCTAAATCCGTAAGCCAGTCCTGTCTGACCATTAAGCCGATGGTGTTGCACAGTACTTCATCTCCCCGGATAAAAGGAAATACATAATAATGCCCTTCATCGGTCTTGATCATCTTATCAATATCAGGATTTGCCTTTAAATAAGCTGTCAGGTTCGGACAATATTTTTCAAATACTTCATTAAGCGGAATGATTGCATAATCGCTGATTGCCTTTTCCGGCCCTCCGGGATAGGTCATCCAGGGATATTCAATCATATCCGGCAGATTCCCATCCGCCAATAACAGGCTGAACTGCTCCTTATCCTGGCCTGCCGGAGGATGCTGGAATTCAATCCGCACTCCGGTCTGCTCCATCCATGCCCGGGCAAAGGGCGTATCGCCGAGATTGGCATAATTAGCAGAAACATTTGGATTTAAGCCGGTCCAATATGTAAGGGTTTTATCCGATGCCATGGGATATGAGAATTCACCGCCGCCGGTATCGGCTGCAGGTGTAATGCCTTCCTTCCGGCCGGATGTTGCTCCTTCATTATTTGCCTCTTTACTGCCGTTACCGCAGCCTGCCAGCAGGGATAACGCCATGGCGGCAGCTGTTATTACAGCCAACAGTTTTCTTTTTACCATAAAATAATATACCTCCTCATAATTTTGTGCTTGCTGCCTCACTGAAATAGCAGGAAGGCAGGAAATATCGTTCGTGATCACGTAAGCACATTATAATACGGGCAGACATTCCCATATATATTGAAAACTTTAAAAGCATGGTCAAAACTTCCAAACAGGCATGCTCAATTTTAACAGTATATGATCAATTATTAAAATCCCCGGTATATTCCTGTGGCTACAGGGCTTTTCGCAGCTGTCCGGGAGTAATGCCCGTCTGCTTTTTAAATACCCGGATGAACGCTCCGCTGTTGCGGAAGCCTACCCGCTGAGAAGTTTCCACTACGCTGTTTCCCTGCTCCAACAGCTTCTGCGCCTCCCTGACCCGTACCGCATTGATATATTCCAGAAGACTGTCACCGGTTTGTTTTTTGAATAAGGCGGAGATATAAGCCGGTGTGATATCGAAGTGCAGGCCCGTCAGTGAGATGTTCAGGTCCGGATTATCATAATTGCCGTCGATGTATTCCTTGATTTTGCTACTAAGGTGGTTATTCCTTTCATTGGCTGTCTGCTTATCCAGAATCTCATTGCAGATCCGGATGCTGATATCCCGGAATTGCTCCTTCACGCCGTCCAGAGGCAGTTTTGCCGAGATTCTCCTGGATACGTCCAGCTCTGCCAATACATCCCCGCACCCGCTGACGTCGGCCCCTTTTATCAGTGTACCGAGAATATCGAATATGAGACATCTGCGGATATCAATGGATATCTGGTTATCGGTATAATTGGTATCCAGTATTTTATCGATGTTCTCCATTGCCGCCCTGCTGTCTCCGATCTTAATCGCATTGATAACCTTTTGTTCCATTTCAATAGGATAATAATATTTGGTCTGGAGATTCTTAATATCATCATACATAATGATATCCGTATCAAGTAACCGGATATATTCCGCCGCCTCATTCGCATCAACGTAGGATTTATGGATCCCCTCCAGCCGGGCTTGAATACTCCCTATGCAAGTAATCACCTGGAAGCCGAAGCTTTCTACCTTAGACTGCAGAAAATAAACAGAATCCCTGACAATATCCATAAGCTCCATAGAATCGGAGGGCAGATTGAGGATTGCGGCAACCGTTCTTCCTATGTCCGTAATCTCAACATTAAAATGATCGCTTGCCGCTTCGGTAAAGATATTGGATATGATAAATTTAAACAGGCTTAAATTCTCGATACAGAGATCATCCTCGGCCTTATCCCTCCCGACTGGAAAAATCGAGAACAGGAGGACCACGTTATGACTGGAGTTTAAATTCAGATTGAACTTTTGGGCTTCCTCCGGTCCGTTTTCATGGTCAAACGGATATTCTAAAAGGCGGAACAGGTAATAGTCCTTTAGAATTTTTTTATTGTTCCATAGAATCCGATTAGTGGCCGAACGTTCACGGAATATATATTCCGCTTCCTCCATCAGCCACTGGTATTCATTTTTCTGATGCTGAGCCGTCCGGTTGCCCTGCTTTTTAAACAGCTCCAAAATTCCTTTCAAAGGATTATAGTTGGTCTTCGCCATAAAATAGGAAGAATAAGACCCCACAAAAATACACAGGAACAGACCGACCAGACTGAAATAACGGATCTTCTCTGCATTCCGTTCGAACAACGATTCCGGAGTCATGCAGATGTATTTCCAGTCAATCGTTTCTGACTGATTACTTGACACGACATACCGCTGTCCCGACATATTCTTATAGAAATAATCACCTTCCGTGATATTCGAATAATCAATATCCTTGTCAGGAACGATATCCCGGTCATTGCCTATGATCTCATTATTACTGTTAAGAATGAATATCTTCAGGCTCTCATCCCATCCCATATTGTCGACGATCTTCTGAAGGCTCCTTACATTGACCGCGATCACAATTGTTCCGGAGGCCCGTCCGAAATCAGATTCCAGTGTGGTCATGGTGAACAAAAGCGCATTTTCTCCGTTTAATTTATGAACCGGCAATACATCCTGAAAGTATTTCTCCCTCATAAGCTCCTGAAACCGTACATAATCATATTCAAGGTTCTCATAATACAGATGATAGAACAGCTCTCCCGACATATTGCCGTTCACACTGGAAACCGTCCCGGTATTGTTAAAGTAAATGAATATATCCTCGATAAAATTATCCACCGTACTGAGGTTTTTTAAAGTGTTCGCCAGATGATAAAGAGAGATCTGCTCCCTGGCAGTGAATCGTTCCTTTATGATCGTGGCTGCCTGGACATCCGTATCCAGGGCAATCCTCTTAAATAACCGGTTGATATCATTGATATGATTGTCAATCTCCAGCTTTACCGTATCCATTAATGCGTTATTCATTTTACTGGACTGATTCTTGGTAATATGTAACGAATACGAGTAGATACCGATGCTTAATATAATTGGAATAATTAAGATAAACAGATAGGAAAAAAACCATTTGATCAACAGTGTTTTTTCTTTCCCCTTCATAAAGCCACCCCCGCAATTATGTTTTTATTCATATAGTACATTATCTCACTTGATTTTATCCCATATTTAGTCATGTTGTATATTAGTAATTCTTAGAATCAAATGATCATTTTATAGAAATATAAAATGATCATAATGAAAATCAAGAAAAATAGCCGTATGACCTATCGGCTGATTATTCACCAAATAAGTCCTACAGCTATTCCTGAATATTTATTATTAAATTAAGCTCTTATCTGCCTGGAAGAATATTTCTCCGCAATCTTGATCAACATCTCCACACATTGGTCCATCGCCTGGATGCATGCGTATTCCGTCTTGCCGTGATGATTATGGGAGCCTGTCCCAAGGTTGGGGCAGGGCAGGCCCATAAAGGACAGCCTGGAGCCGTCGGTGCCTCCGCGGACGGGACAGCTGACGGGTTCGCCGCCCAGCTCCTTAATGGCTTCATATGCCGTATCAATCAAATGCCAGTGGGGTTTGATCTGTTCCGCCATATTATAATAGGAATCCTTAAGCTCCAGCCGGACCGTATTCTCACCGTATTTGCGGTTAAGCTTCTCCGCGGCTTCTTCCATTTTCTTTTTTCTTTCCTCCAGCTTCCCAAGATCATGGTCCCGGAGAATATATCTTAGATGGGCATTCTCAACATTGCCCCGCATCTCGTTCAGATGATAAAAGCCTTCATAATCCTGCGTATGCTCCGGCCTCTCCTTCTCCGGAAGCATGGCATTCAGCTCCATGGCAATTAATAATGCGTTCTTCATCTTATCCTTGGCCGAACCCGGATGGATATTGATTCCGTTGATTGTGATATTCGCAGCCGCCGCATTAAAGGTCTCATATTCCACTTCGCCGAACGCCGCGCCGTCAACGGTATAAGCAAACTCCGCACCGAAGGCCTTCACATCGAACAGATCCGCACCCCTGCCGATCTCTTCATCCGGCGTAAAACCTATCTTTATTCTGCCATGCTTAATCTCAGGATGCCGATACAGCGTCTCAGCCATGGTAAGAATTTCAGCGATACCTGCTTTATCATCCGCTCCAAGCAGTGTCGTTCCATCGGTCACCAGAAGATCGGAACCGATATAGAGCTTCAGAGTATCATACTCCCCTGGACTCATGATGATATTTTTATCCGCATTTAAGACAATATCTTTTCCGTCATACTTCTCTATGATCCTGGTCTTAATGTTGTCATAGGGCACATCACGGACCACATCCATATGTGCGATAAAGCCGATTACCGTACCGCTCCAGTTTTCAATATTGGCTTCAATCGTACCGGTTACATATCCGTTCTCATCCATGGAGGCATCCCGGATACCGATCCCCTTCATCTCCTCCACCAGTGCGGCTCCGAATACCAGCTGCTCCGGAGAACTGGGACAGCTTGGATTCCCGCTGTCCGAACCCGTGGCATACTTGGTATAATTAATCAGTCTCTCATAAGCTCTCATATCCCATCATCCCATCTGCAATATATTTTAATCACATTAAAATATTATAACAAAAACAATAAAGAAACAAGAATAATTTACCATTCAAAGCTCATATAGTCGGCCCTGGTAAACCGGTGATAGATCGCATGATGTCCTTCGAATTTGATGCAGTACATGAATTCATCCGGTTCTCCGTCTTCAAAATAAATAAGATAATCGAACTCCCCATGAGCTGCCGCTTCACAGCTCACCCTGTCCGAATAGCGGTGAAACACGGCAAGAATATCCTCCGGCTTAGTGCCATGCCTGCTGATCGTCTCAATGAATTCTCTTAAGAAATGCCTGTCCTCCACCTTCTCGTGTACATAGGCCACTCCCTCCGCAGGAATCAGGATGCAGAATCTTGTGTCCTGATGGGACCATTCTGCCTGTCCCAGTCGCTCCTTCGTATAATTGCCGAAGCCGTCCAATACGCTCTTAAGAGCATCCGCCTGCAGGTCCGTGCCCAGCAGATGATTGAGGGATTCCATGGGATAATACAATCGTATGGTCTCATAATGATATCCCAATTTGATCTGTTCTTCCTTGATTATATCTATAATATTGTGTTCCAGCCTTTGAAAGTCCGGTATTCGCCGATCTGCCATATTCGCCATGCCTTTCTTATATTATCCGGTTTACCTTGATTTTCATGCATGTGCTCCGTTCGTTGATGATATGGCCGCATCCTGCAGCACCTTATAGGATTTTACCATATCCTCCATAATATCCCCGTCACTGGCATCCTGGTCCACAAGCACCGTCATATCCGGACCGATCGGAATACATTCCAGAATATCTTTCACCTTCAGAGCACCTTCCCCGAGGCAGGCAAAGATATCTCCGTCCGTACGGACTGCATAATCCTTCTTAAGGTCCTTATAATGAATAGATCTGACATATTGCTTTATTTCCGCAAGATACCGGGCCGGATCAAAGCCTCCGTACAATACCCAGCCCACATCGATCTGTGCACCCACTCCGTCCCTGCTGCACAACTCCAGGATAGCAGATAATACCGGAACCTGTTTTCCTTTATGTTCCACTCTTGCCTTTATCTCCGCACCATTATTATGAATCCAAAGCTCGATGTCATGTTCTCTCAGTTTTCTTGATAACCTGCCGCACTCTTTCGCAAACGCCTTATATTCCGAAGCCACCGTCTGTTGATTGCAGTTTACCACATAAGCAGTTATATGGTTCTCCCTGGCGGTCTCAATTAAGGCCTCCGCTGCTCCCAGGGGATCATCCGCGAATACATGCACCGACGACAGCTTCAGTCCGTGCTTTTTCATCATCCGCAGATACTCCGGCACTTCATCCGGCTTCCATATATTATGGGCAAGCTTCCGTGTAAAATCATCTCCCGCAAGTATGGCATCCTCAGCCATCCTGACAGGATCGTCAAACAAGATACAGGGTTCGATCTGCCGATACCCTGCCTGTGATAATTTATGAAAGAATGCCTCGGGATCCTTCTTACATTCCTCCAGACATCCGAATATCTGTACTCCGAAATCCATCCTATACTCCATTCTGCCTTCGATATTGCAGCCAAATTGTCCGTTCAGCCACAGTAGTTCTGCTGACTAAGCTGCGACGGCATGCTCCTGTTCTTACACAATCTTCTCTTCTGCTGTCAGAACCTCATTCATACTTCCGGTACGATAGCCGATCACATCCAGTGTCACATAGGTAAAACCTATTTTCTTAAACCGTTCACCGATTTTATCCAGTAAGCTGATATCAAAGAAACGGCTTCTCTCCTCCGGAGAGACCTCGATCCGGGCAATTTCACCATGATGGCGCACTCTCACCTGACGGATATCCATATCCAGCAGGAATTGCTCGGCTTCCTCGACCATCCTAAGCTTCGGAACCGTAATCTGATTACCGTAGGGGAACCGGGAGGAAAGGCACGCGAAGGCAGGCTTATTCCAGGTCGGCAGCTCCATCTGCCTGGATAATTCCCTGATCTCCGCCTTGGTCATCTGCGCTTCCTTCAGAGGGCTTATTACGGACAACTCTCTTGCCGCCTGCATACCGGGCCTGTAATCACCGGTATCATCCGAATTGGAGCCGTCATAGACATATTCGATATCATACTCCCTGGCCACATCGAATATCTTGGTGAAAAGCTCCTTCTTGCAGTAATAGCATCTGTTCTTGGGGTTGCTGGCAAAGCCTTCGATATCCAGTTCCTCCGAATTAATGATAATATGCTTTACACCAAGCTCCTCAGCATATTGTATCGCTTCCTTTAATTCTCTCTCAGGGTAGGTGGAGGAGGTTGCGGTAACAGCTATCATCCTGTCCCCCAATACCTCCTTCGCCACCTTTACCAGGAAGGTGCTGTCCACACCTCCTGAGAATGCGATAGCCGCACTGCCCCTTTGTTTCATATTACCCTTTAATAATTGTAGTTTTTCCTGCAGCGACATACTCCTTTACCTCCAATGTGTATTATACCTGACAGAAAGAGCTCCTTTATTGCCCTGAAGATCTTTGCATCCGTTGATTTTAGCCGTATATAATATCTTCAGACCTTATTCTAGCATCCTAAAGTTACTCTAAGTCAAGTAATTTTTTCCGATGTAAAAAAAATGAGGTGATCACCACGGTACTTCCAGGTCTTCTTCATATTCCATATATTTTTGTATCCCGTACTGCCGGTTTAAGGTTGCCCAGGTGTTAGGATGATAATACATGATGTTCCAGATTGCTAATCCGGCTAATCCGTATTCATCTACCAGTCCCAGAATTGCATTATTTGTTCTTGCATCCTTAAACCATACAATATGGTCCGCGCCGGCTGAATTATAATAAAAATACGGGGTCTGGGTCTCTTCCTCGAACTCTATGACTGCCCCCAGCTGATTGGCAAGAATAAGGGCCGCTTCATTCGTTAAGCTGGTTCCGAAAGTCTCCCCCTCCACATAGGGAAGCTCCCAGTCATAGGCGATACGCGACAGACCCAGGTATATCTTCTCCGGCGGTATCTGTGTAACGGCAAATTCAACATATCTCCTGAGATATTGGTAAGTCGTCTGCAGTACCTGGGACATATAGGAATACGGCCATAGATAAGTGGCTAATATCACACGGTTTGTCGCCTCTCCCAGCTGCCTGAAATACGGTTCCTCATAAGGGACATCCGCCTGGTATCCCATGGTATGGGGCGACAGGGTTACAAATACCTCATACCCCATCAGATTCAACCGGTAGGTTACATTGGATACAAATTCAACATACAGCGGCATATCATCTCTGAGAATATTATAAAAGGAGAGGTTTAAAGCAAGGTAACCCTTCATCCCCATTACGTTTATAATATTTTCTATTAATTGATTCTGTATATTCAGATTATTTAAAATCGCATGTGTGGAGGCATAGCTTCCTCTCCCGGCTTCATTCAAAGAGGAGACAAACATCACCGGCACCACGCCATATTCTATGGCGATCCGTATAATCCTTTCATCGTTAATATCCTCAAGTCCTCCCAAGGCATTCACCGTGTAATTAATAATTATAACATACGATAAATACGGTAATGTCCTGCGCAGTATCTGTTCACTGATAAAGATACTGGTATACCCCATCACACTGATTGTTCTGTCCAGTTCATACCGAATGACCAATTCATCTCCGGCGGTCAGAAGGTTGGTCTCTGAAAGCATTGGGTTATTTCTTAAGAGCTGCAGCGTTGGGATATCATGCTCCCGGGCAATACCTCTTACCGTATCCCCTTCTTTCACAATATAGGTCTCGGCAGGCGGACTGATCAGAAGTGCCTGGCCAATA
This sequence comes from Bacillota bacterium, assembly GCA_023424995.1. Lineage (GTDB taxonomy): Bacteria > Bacillota > Clostridia > Lachnospirales > Lachnospiraceae > Mobilitalea. Next base: position 18,977 of record JAFADH010000241.1, read on the forward strand.
TTCAGGCTGTGATCCGGAGGCAGGCTGTTATCCAGCTCCAGTCTGGATACGGGTATATTATATTGCCTGGATATCGATTGTATGCTGTCTCCTTCGCGAACAGTATGTATGATCATAATATTTCCTTGCTTTCCATAAGATCTGTAATAATTATATATGCCGTAACACTTAAAATGATTGCAAATTATGCATTTCCAATCTGTGTATTTATGGTATAATGTCAGCAGACATTATACCGCGCCGAGCAAAGCGAGTGCGCATCATGGTACGAAGTGCCAATACCATATGAGCTTGCGAATATGGTATAATATTGACATATATTATACCTGCGCTGAGCAAAACGGGTGCGCATCATGGCACGAAGTGCCAATACCATATGAGCTTGCGAATATGGTATAATGTATCCAGAAACGGAAAGGAGTGATATACCTATGAAGAATAAAATCATCGCTTTTAACAGTGCAAATGATCTCTATGATTTTAACCGGGAGGCTACGAAGGTAAAGACCGACATCCGTATAAAAACCATGAGCGGAACCTTTGAATTCGATGCCAAAACCCTGCTGGGCTTGTTTTTTTCACTCAGTCTTCCTTCAATTGAAGTATATTATGATGAGAATGAGAAGGGGTTCGATGAGTTTCTATGTACGTTGGAAAAGTCAGAATAAGCTGTATCAGGAATAATACCGGTGTCAGCCCTGCAGAAATCCCCATGGATTAATGAAGATTCCGCTTAATCCATGGGGATTTTCTACTTGTTCCTATTAAAAAGTTCCTATTAAATTTATTTATATTATTTAATCTTGAAGGTCCTGATAGCTTCCTCTAAAATCTTTGCATTATTCGCCAGCTCCAGTGCAGCCATTCTCAAACGCTTCACCGAATCCGTCTGGTTCAGCGCGGTAGCGCTTACCTCTTCGGAAGCCGCAGCGGTTTCTTCGGAAACTGCCGATATGTTCTGTATCGCATCCAGTGTATCTTCTTTGGCAGTTTCGATATTTTTAATACCCTCTGCCACGCTTGCCAGATTATTCACAAGATCATTGACATGCTGATTGATTTTATCGAATACGCTTACCGTCCTGTTTAACGCTTCCGTCTGGGATTCTACGATATTCTCCGCTTCCCTGGCGGTATCCACCGTATCCCTGGTGCTCTTCTGAAGTTCCGATACGATGGTCTCAATTTGATTCACTGCACGAACGGACTGGTCGGCAAGCTTTCTGATCTCATCCGCCACGACCGCAAAGCCCCGTCCGGCTTCTCCTGCTCTTGCCGCTTCTATGGAAGCGTTCAGAGACAGCAGATTGGTCTGGTTTGCAATCTCAATTAATACGGTCACAAATCCGCCGATATCCCTGGACTGGTTTTCAAAGCCCTCGATCTTCTGAATTACGTTCTGGGTAATATCTACGGTAGCCTTCGACTTTTGGTCCAGCTCGCCGATGATTACGATTCCCTCACCGGCTACATTCTTGGTATCATCCGCAATCTTTTCAATCTCATTGGTATTGGAATATACCTGGTTGATCTGATCGGACAGATTGGACATCTGGTTCAGGCATTGCTCGGTATCACCCACCTGTTGGACCACACCATTCTGGATATCATCAATCGTATGGGAGATATCTTCCGTGGCGGTCAATAATTCCTCGGAGGTATCCGACAGATGGGCCGCCGATGTGCTGACCTGCGAACCAACCTCCTGGACCTCTCCGATGAGCTTCCTCATGCTTTCCATCATATCTGAGATTCCATTATGGAGAATCCTGAATTCATCATGGCTCTTCATCTCGAATAATGCGGTAAGATCTCCCTTGGAAGCACGGGATATGGATTTCATCAAGGCACTGATTGCCCTGCTTACTCCTCCTGCGATGAATATAATCATGAGAACCGCAAAGATACAGGCTATGGTGACAAAGGATACATTCAACGTCCGTATATCCTTCACCTGGTCTATGATCGTAGCCTTGGGTATCAGTGCACACACCGCAGCATTGGTCCCCGTGACCTTGCTGTACAGGAACAGGTATTGCTCTCCATTATAGTCATCATATGATTTGCCGTTCTCCTGTGCTCCCTTCATAGCATCGGTATAATAGGATAAACCGGTAAATACACTTGCTTCCCCGGTCCCGGTGAGTATTTCCCGGCCGTCATTATTTATAAGGCCCACGATGCTGCCTTCTCCCAGGGAATATTTCGCAAGTATATCAAGCACCTGCTGCATGGAGATATCGATTACGACATATCCCTTATTCTGTGACATTTCCTTGATCATTGCCAGTGCGTAACGCTCCGTACCGTACGCTTCCTTTCCGCCGGCCAGCTGACCGTCCAGCCCCGTATGGCTTCCGGTCCAGACATAATCCGTCTCACTGCCGTCGATTAATATCCCCTCCGGTGAATCCATAAAGGCGGAATAAAGTGTATCACTGGGACCGGTGGCTGTTGAAATCCCTTTGCCATTGGCACCCAGCAGATGGATACCGGCAATAAATGAGTTCGTCTCCAGGGCAAGCCCGATGCTGCTCTGGATGGTATACTGCTGGTTTAATGCTCCTAAAGGATCCTCGGAGCCGCTTCGGTTATAATACACCCTGACCTCCGGATTCGATATGATCTCCTGGGCCTTCTCTTCCACACTCTGCAGGCCAAAGCCAAGAAAATCCCTGATCGTATTCAGGGTTCCGGCTGAGTTTATCTCATAAGTCCGGATAATTGCGCTTTGCGACATGCGATAGGATTGCAAACCATAGATACCCAATAGAACAACAGGAACCAATAGCCCAATAAAAAGCTTTACCCTGATGTTCAACAGCTTTGATATCGATCTTGACCTGAACTTTAATAGCTTTAACATATAATGTTCTCCCCTTTGTACATTAATAATGTGTTAGCCTGTTCTATATTCTAACCCGCTTAATAATTATAACTATCCTCCTTATTTGTTTATTTTATATAATTATATAATATATTACATTATTTGACTAGTCATTTTTAACAATTTTTCCAATAATTATTAAATTTATTACATTATTATGTAATACTCTACAATAAATATAATATTTCTCCTTGACTCTGACGGATTGAATCGTCAAAAAACGGGTAAGGCTGATTATCCAGCCTTACCCGCTTACAGCTACGATTATGCTATAACCTCCGCCACAATCATTCGTTCCCGGAATCAAAGATTTGCCCGGTATAATACGTAATCCTGGAATTCCCGCATGAATCCGGCCTTCTTCAAAGCCTCTGCGGCATCCGGAGGATATTGCTTCACCACAATCCGGTTTACTCCGGTAAATATTCGCTTCTTCGTATATTCACGGACAAACACCGTCATGGCCTCGGCTAAACTGTCGTTCTCAAATACACGAAGTATCTTGCCCTGCCTCTCAAATACAGCTGCCGGCAAACCTGCCCGTAAGGCTGCTGCCGTACCCGGCAGGTTCATGAAGGCTCTGTCCGGCCCATGGGGTAACACCTTGCCCCATAGCTGTGCCGGATCCGCAGCCGTCAGCCACAGGATATCCTCTGCCGGCTGCTCCAGCTCCTGCATGGTTCTTGCAAAATCCTTATCCCGGATAAATTGGATTCCGGACATTCCCTCGATAAAATAACCTCTTCGCACCCGTCCCGTAAACTCCCACAGCCGTAAGGTCTCCAGCGCTTTCGCCCAGGAAAGGCCCTGTATCGTCTCCCGGCACAGGATAATGCTGCGGTCAAAATTACGCTCCAGCTGCTGTTCCGCGGAAAGCGTGATCAACGGTCTCGTTATCTCCCACCGTCCGGTGGTCAGAGCCTTGCTTCTGGCGGATACCCGCTGCTTCGCCGTGCCCTTTTGCAGATTCTCCCTGTTCATCCACTGCCTCACCGGAAGAAAGCTGTCGGCCCCGACATATCCTTTCTCCATAAGGTTAAGCAGGGTATCATACGGGGATGCTCCTTCAATCAATCCGCTCAGCCTCTGCATGAAGCTGGCTCCTCGTTTCAGCAGGGCTTCATAGATAATCCGTTCATTGCCCTCCAGGGCATCCATGACCTCCGTCATATCCGCGTCCCAGTCGATATCCTCATAACGGTGAAAGCTGAGCTCCGCCTCCGGAGTAAACCGCCAGAATAAATCTCCCTGGGACAGAAGGCTGTCCAGCAGCTCCGGCCGGTATCCCCCGACTCTTGCGGGAAGAATGACATTCTCCCACATAGCAGGTGCATATGCCCGGTCACTAAGCCGCTTCAGGCTCTGCTCCAGAAGCTCTCCCGACGGCGCCGTAATTCTCATCCGGCTCGTTATCAGTGCGGCATAACGCTCCGGCGGCAGGGTCTTGATCTGTCTTCTTCTGCTCTTGATGGTCTCCCGCCGTGCCCTGTCATATAACTCGGCATGATAATAGAGACCGTCATTCTCCACGGCAAGACCCTGCTCCGTAAGCTCCGTCAGTATCTCCGCCGCCGTCTCATCCGTCCACAGATAACGCTCGGCTGCCAGTTCCACCGACTGTGCACCCCGGTACCGCAGCAGACGAAGTATAATCTGAAGCCTCGCCTCCTTCTCCTTAAGCTCCAATGCCGCCTGATAGCGCTCACTATGCTCTGCCGCAATCCACAGGCCCGGTTCAATATAACATGCCCGCTCCTGCTCCGCCAGCAGCTCCAGCCAACGGACAGGAATCTCCAGCTCCCCGGCGGTCAGATCACCTTCGATCATCAGCAGGGTATGGAGTTCTTTTTCATTCTCAGGAAGGTGTCTTCGCTCCGATACAAGGGCCAGCTGCTCCGGCGAAGGCTCTACCAGGACAGCCTGCTTTAAGGCCTCCTCCGAAGCCACCTGGATTCCCACAGGTGTCGGGAAATAATCATACACCATCGTCCCTTCCACCTGCCTGCGCAGGGGCAGCGACATGGGAGACGGCGCCTCCAGGAACATCTCCCTTATTTGAATCGTCCCGTCTTGTATACTCTTAAGGATATATTCTACGCCCCTTAAATCCCAATGATCCTCCAGGCATTCCCGTCTGGTCTCGCGTATAAGGGGATGATTTTTATATTTTATCAGCGAATCCAGCATCTGCGCGCTTCTTAACCGCTGTACCCACAGAGGCTGGCGTCCCGCCTTCCTGACTCCCATCATCAGCGCATGGGCGGCGTTATACCGGAAGGTCATATTGAATAACGGGGCAGCCGGAAGTACCGCCTCCAATACGGGCCTTGCAGTCTCCGGCGCTATCTTCTGCAGCAATCCCTCCGGCAGCTCATAGTCTCCATAGGGGAAGATGAGAAAGCCGTCATCATCATCAAAGCAGGTTATGTTCGTCCGTACATGTTTTTTGGCTTCTTCCCTCAGAAGAATGGCCAAAGGAGAATTCACCTGCCGTCCGAAGACGGAATGGACCATCATCTGATGGGTACCCGTATCATCCCGAAAATGTTCAATCAATATGGTCTTATTATCCGGCAATACTCCGGTGGCTTCTATCTGACGGGTAATAAAATCCTCCGCACCCCGGACGGATTTCTCATCCAGTCCCAGCTTCGCCAGTTCCGCAGCCACGGTCCCCTCTCCATAGGCATCCCACAGTCTCCTTAAAATCCTGCCGAAAGCCATACCCGTCTGGAGCCTGCGGCCGTTGATCTCTGCCTTATAAAAGGGCGGCTGTGCACCGTACATATTGGACTGGGTCACGATTACGTTATCCTTGTCGATACTGCTGATCTGCCAGGCGAAGCTGCCCAGCAGGAATTTGTCGCCGGTGCGGGCCTCAAAGACGAATTCTTCATCCACCTCTCCCAGCTTCACGCCATTTTCCGTCTTCACGGTGTACAAGCCTCTATCCGGTATGGTTCCGCCGGCGGAGACCGCCAGCATCCGGCTGTAGGCATCCCCTTCCACCCGTTCATGAATCCGGTCATACAGCACTCTGGGACGGACCGGTATATTGCGTTCATGCTCATAATCCCCGGCCAGCATGCACAGAACATCCTTCACATCCTCCCTGGTCACTTCCCGGAAGGGATATGCCCCGGGCAGGATCTCCATTACATCATCGATGCTGTAACCCTCTCCGGTCGCCATGGAGACCAGATGCTGTGCCAGAACATCCAGACACAGCCTGGGCGGATGGGAGTATTCCACCCCGCCGCTTCTTACAACCTCTGCAGTCATACCACAATACAGCCCCTCCCCGTAGGTCCGGGGGAATATATGCATCTCACTGACACGCCCCGGATTATGTCCGGCACGACCTAATCTCTGAAGCGCGCTGGATATGGATTTAGGACATCCGATCTGGAACACCTTATCAATATCGCCCACATCGATTCCCAATTCCATGGAGGAGGTGGCACAGAGCAGCCTTAAGGTTCCGCTGCGAAGCGCATGCTCCACCTCAAGCCTCTGCTCCTTGGACAGACTTCCGTGGTGGGTTCGGGCAAAGCCGTCCCCGCCGATTAAATTCACATAATAAGCCAGCTTCTCTACAAATGCCCTTCCCTCCACGAAGGCAATAACACTTCTGGCATCCCTGCAGTAATCATAGACTGTTCTGGCTATCTCATGCCACAGGGAGTCCTTTCCAATCAGCTGTGCACCCGACCTGGGACAGGTAATCTCAAGCCTGACCTCTTTTCTCATCTTCGGGGCTACTACTGTCACAGGTTCACCGCACAGATATTCGGCAGCCTTGCCAAGGGGTTCGATGGTAGCGGATAAACCGATCCTCTGCAGCGGCTCCGCACACAGCCTGTCCAACCGTGCGATGGACAACATCAGGTGCGCGCCGCGCTTTGAATCTATGATTGCATGAAGTTCATCAATAATAACAGCACGCGCAGTGGAGAGCATCTTCTGTCCTGATTTACTTGTCAACAGCAGGAACAGGGATTCCGGGGTCGTAATCAGTATATGCGGCGGTTTCTTAATCATGCTGCGGCGTTCCTGCTGTGTGGTATCACCGGTACGGATCGCTACATGAATATCGGAGGGCATGCTTTGCAAAGCAGGGTTATTCATCCGCTCCTCTTCCAGTATGCCGTTCAGCGGCCTTTGCAGATTCTCCCTGATATCTCCCGCCAGTGATTTCAGCGGGGATACATAGATTAACTGCAGTTCATTCGCCAATGTCCCCCTGCGGGCCTGTGCCATTAACCTGTCGATAAATACCAAAAAGGCGGATAATGTCTTGCCGGTGCCTGTGGGTGCGGATACCAGCGTATGCCCCCCTGCCGCGATAGCCGGCCAGGCTGATTCCTGGACTGCAGTTGGTTTACCAAGACTTCTGCAAAACCAATCGGAGGTTAATTTGTCAAATAGATCAAGTGTATTAACTGACATATGACTCCTTTATTCATGTAATTATCTTATTATAAAATGTACATCTGTACCGATTACATATCAATTCAGATTAATCGGTACTGCATTATAAGCTCAATGATATAATTTATCATAACAGTAAGGACAGGGTTCCCGCCACAATAAGCAGCAGCCCGGTGAATGCCTTCTTCGTTAAGGCTTCATTTAGGAAAACATAAGAAAATACAATTGTAATAAGAATACTCAGCTTATCGATCGGAACTACGACACTGGCTAACCCGTCCTTCAAAGCTCGGTAATAGCACAGCCAGGAGCCTCCCGTAGCGATACCGGATAAGCCGAGACAGATCCAGCTGCGCCTGTCGATACTCCGGATCGTATGTTGTCTGCCGGTGAGGAATACAATAGCCCAAGCCATAAGGAGTACAACGATCGTGCGGATCGCCGTACCCAGATTGGACTCAACACCTTCTATTCCTACCTTGCCGAGGATGGAGGTGAGGCTTGCAAAGACAGCGGACAGGAAAGCATAGATTATCCAACGCTTATTACGCACTGCAACGGCAGTATCAGGCTTCTTTTTCTGAATCATCAGGTAAGTCCCGATCCCTATTAAGACGACAGCGGCTGCCTTGAGCACTGTCAGCTCTTCCCCGAGAAAAAGGAAAGCCAGAATCATCGTAAGAACAGTACTTGATTTGTCAATTGGGGTCACCTTATTAACATCTCCAAGCTGGAGCGCTTTAAAATAAAAAAGCCACGAAGCCCCCGTAACAAAACCGGATAATATTAGATAAATCAAAGTCTTTCTGCTGATATCCGCAATTGTTCCCTGTGACCCCACGAGAAACACCATGATCCAGGAGAATATCAATACTACGACAGTCCGCAGGGCTGTGGCTACATTCGAGTCCGTATTTTTTATCCCGTACTTCGACAGTATTGCAGTCATTCCGGCGAATACTGCTGAACCGAAGGCAAATAAAATCCACATTTTATGCTGTATCCTTCCATGTTATTAAATATTTTATTTAGATATTTTTTGTTTTAAAATTTTATTTTTATGTTTAAGATTTTAATGCTGTCCCAGATGCTTTTCCGGATTTTTACTCATCTTTTTATTATCATTTTATTTTTATTATTTATCTTGTATTATTCTATCTATCATTATCCTACTAACCTATTTTACTTATTTTATGGCTTCTTAATATTCCCAATGTCTTTTATATTAATTTACATTTTTATTTTATATTTTGATATATGAAAAAGCAAATATTATTTAAAAAACAGCGTCCTGTAAGAAACATGTGTTATCCCGTCTATGTAAAACAACACATTTTTTACAGAACGCCGTCTCAATAACAACATATTTTTTTACAAAACGCTGTCTCATTAATAACACTTTTTTACAAAACGCTGTCTTATTAATAACACTTTTTTTACAAAACGCTGTCTTATTATCTTCCTGTCGGATATTGGGCAAATACCGACAGCAAGGTCTCATATATAGTCTTTGCGGCATTTTCCTGGAAGACCGGATCAGTTAATTTTTGATTTTCACTCTTGGTAGAGAGAAAGCCCAGTTCAATCAAAACAGCCGGAACTGTGTTCTTGTAGATGACCGTATAATCCTCATACTTAACGCCACGGCTGTTCATATTAAGTTTATCCGTAAGATTAGCTACGAATATGGATGCCAGCTTCGAACTTGTTAAGCCGGCTTTATTGGCTGCATTATTCTTCTTGGAATAATATACTTCTGTTCCCGTTACTGATACATCAGCCGCATTCATATGCAGACTTACAAACAGGTCCGCACCGTAGGTCTGCACCAGAGCTCCCCGGGCGCTTAATCCGATATCCACATCCGAGGTTCTTGTGTAATACACCTTCAGCTTGGAGGTATCACTGTCAAAGTATTTCTTGCCTACCGTATAGAGAATAGAGAAATTCACATCCTTCTCCTTCACTCCAAAATACTGTGCCCCCGGCGCGGGTCCGCCGTGTCCCGGATCCAGAACCACTATATTCTTATAGATCTCCTTGGGGTCACCGATATTGACATAGATATTATTCTCATCCCGGGCAAGTGCATAGCCTTGAACCTTGGAAGTTGCTATCTTAATTACCGTCTGGTTATTGCTTAATGTCACAGATACCGAATTAATGACAGCGGAATTATAAGTAATCTTATTATCCTTATAAAACTGTGTATAATCCCCTGGTATTCTTATAACAAAATATTTGCTCGCATAAAAATCTTCATCGGTAATTTTTGATACGGCAACCTCCGCGGGCTTTGGAATTACTATTTCATATTTACTCTTATCATCCACTACAGGAATCTCCGCCTTGACCGGTCCGGTACCCGAATTGGAGGAATCCGAATTACCTGTTGAATCATCCGGACTGCCGCCCTGATTCCCATCCTGTCCTGACGATCCGGGTACCCGGAAGGACAGGATGAACTGATTCCCGTCTTCCATAGCGAAATATTCATACCCCTCATTCAGTGCAAGAATAATCTGCGTCCTGTCCGTCATATTAACCGATATGACCTGCCTGATATAAGCAGTGCCTGCGATATCCGCTATCACATCACCAATTCCGTTCACCGTATTCGGCAGGTCGATATACATAAATCCGGACTGTACCGTAATATTTTCTTCTGTCGGAAGTGTCTCGGTGAGCATGAGGTAATCGCCGGACTGATTGATACCGATGGCCGCGGAAGTTATGGTATTCATATATACTGTGATATACAGAACCGTATTATCCGGGGATAGTGAAATATCATAGGAATAATTCTTGGTAACCATATCCAGCACGATGTCGGTTGCGTATGACTCAGTACCGGCATATAGATCAAGTGTATTCACATAAGAGCTCTGGGTTCCAAGCAGCTGATAAGTCTGATTCGTACAGCTCATATAATCTGCCGTTATAGTGAGTTTATTATCCGTATGGCTTGCTGTTACCTTGCCAAAGGGTGCGGAGGCCGCCACCATGTAGGTCTCAGCATTCTTTTTTGTATTGGCATAATCCCGGGAAGCATAATGGATAACTCCCTGAGTCTGCCCTGTGCCGATCAATTCATGGAGGCTGCCGCTCTCTCCATAAAGCGCCGTATCGGCAGTCCATTGATTTAGGATGGTTCCGGGATCATGTACAACACCGGAGTCTCCCAATTCCGGAGCCGTATCGGAGTCCCCTGAAGTATCCTTGGAACGTGTGGTTATGATGGAGGTCCTGGTACTGTTGTTCCAGGCATAATCATATCCCAGACTGGCAGCTGTAAAGGTTCCCGGCACCATAACAAAGGAAGTGCCCGTTTCATGATTGGTCACAATCATCGGACCGACATCCAGCTTGACCTGTTTATTATTTAGTGTGGCCGTCGTACTGCCGATGGTCATCACCAGAACATTATTATCCTTGGTAAGCGTAACTGTCTTCTTGGATGAATTATAGGAGTATCCCGCATTGATGGAGGAATCTCCGAATACCTTCTTGGCACGGAGCATTGCCGTATTATTTACGATAATACTTTTCATATTGCCAAGATTAATGGCCTTTCCATCTATGGTAACATTGCAGAGTGTTCCGGTATATTCGAATTGTTCTCCTCCATTATAAGACAGAGTCAGTGAAGTCTTCTGGATGGCAACGGTACTTTTCTCCTTATACCATTGATATCCCAGCCCCAGGTTCTCAGCGACAAACCGGGAAGGGACCAGAAGCTTTGATGTATTGGCATTGACATATTTGATGACAACCGGTGCGGCGGCTAATGTGACAGCCTTCCCATTCACAGTCGCAGACTTGCTTCCGATCTTCATGGCTACGGTTTTACCATATTTTGAGATCGATATGGTCCCATTCTTCTTATCATATACACAATCCGCCGCGATTTTAGAGTTCTCGAATACATCGTAATAGGATACCAATGCTACATTATTCACAAGAATACCAGGAGTTTTTGACGATCCAAGAGCAGTTCCGTTATAGGTGACCTTCACTTGCTGATCGGCATAAGTGGTTGTCTTCTTCGTAGTGTAATTATATATCTTTATACCTGAAGCAGCTTCAGCCGTAGTGTTGGATAATACTACAAACAAAAGTATTATCACCGCCAGCAGGATGATTTTGACCGCATGGCCCAGCCATCCTTTCCGGTTGAACGATTTATTATGTAATAACTTCTCATTATGAAGTTGTCGATTTGCAGCCTGAATAGATCCCATTATTAAAGAATACCTCCTTTGTTCGATACAATATTATTGGCGTCAGTTTGTATCTGATGTAATTTTATGTATCATCTCATATATAAATATCTATTAATTACCATATTTACAAACCGTGTTAAAAATGTGTCATATAATAATTTAGTCTAAAAAGCCCAGAAAAAAAGAGAATTTCAAACTATATATTGCTTTAAATCTGCCGTATTACTGTTGTAGAGTATTTTTTCTACATATATAGCATGATTCTATCCCGGAATCCCAATTCTTTCTACTGCATTCGACTCTCAACTTGTTATTTCTTCTACTTCTGTCTTATATGGTAAAATGCGGCTATATTGTCTTATAAAGGTTTTAACATACTAATAATTATGATATAATGAAAGCGGAATGAGAAATTATAAGCTTGCTTATGAATTCCGATTGGAGCAACAAGATCATGAACAGGCCTTATGTTCATGATCTAATGTCCATAAAAAGCAGTTCAAGAATAACGATGAAAACATCGTTGTCAGACAAGCTTGCGAATATGATACAATATCCGTGCCACGTAATTTAACCTGAAGCTTACCCGCATTATCCCGTTTATTTAAGAAATTTCCGGGCTTACTCGAATAAAAACAGTAATAAAGAATGTAAGCTGACGGATCACGCTCTTCGATATATTTTAGTTCCAAGTCTGTGTAACGGATATTCATCTTTATCTATTTTTATATTATGCCAGGAGGTATTATTATGCAGGAACATAAGCAGGAACGTAATTATCATGACCAGGTCAATATTGATAATACTGTAAGGCTCCGTGCATTAGAAGCAGAGCTTCCACCCTTTTGTAAATATTTTTTCCGCGGTATCGAACCGACCACCTCTTCCAGAACACGTATCGCGTATGCATATGATCTGAGGGTTTTCTTTGAGTTCCTGAAAAGCTCAAATCCCTCTTTAAAAAATGTGGATATTAAAGAATTGAAAGTAGATATCCTGGATCAGGTCAAAGCGATTGATATAGAAGAATACCTGGATTACCTGACTTATTATGTATCCGATGAGAAAGAACGGCTGAATGCAGAAAAAGGCAAGAAGCGCAAGCTGGTATCCCTGCGGAGTTTTTACCGGTATTACTTTCAAAAGGAAATGATAAAAACCAATCCAGCTTCCCTTATCAGTGTGCCGAAGCTCCACGAGAAAGAAATTGTCCGTCTTGAAATCGATGAGGTAGCCAGGCTGCTGGATGAGGTGGAAACTGCCGGGAATATGACGAAATCCCAACAAAAATATCACGAAAAGACCAGGCTCCGGGACCTGGCACTCATGACACTGCTCCTGGGAACAGGAATCCGTGTATCGGAATGTGTGGGTTTGGATATCAACGATGTGGATTTTGATAATAATGGAATTAAGATCAGAAGAAAAGGCGGTTATGAGGTAGTCGTATACTTCGGGGAAGAGGTAAGAAAAGCGCTTCTTGATTATATGGAGGAACGCAATACTAAGGTACCGGAAGAAGGACATGCCAATGCCCTCTTTCTATCCCTCCAGATGAAGCGGCTAAATGTACGCTCCGTAGAGAATCTGGTGAAAAAATATGCCTCAACTGTAACCAAGCTTAAAAAAATCACTCCTCACAAGCTTCGCAGCACCTATGGAACCAGCCTGTACCGGGAAACCGGGGATATCTACCTGGTCGCTGATGTTCTCGGCCATAAGGATGTAAATACCACAAAAAAGCACTATGCCGCAATTGAAGACAGCCGCCGCCGCAGTGCTGCTAATATTGTAAAGTTAAGGGAGAGCTAAGTAACCAATATATAAATTTTTTAAAAATGAACTTTACATGAACTTAATTTTAATTAAATGTGGAAAACCTCAACTAATGTAAAATAAAAATCCCTGCCTGGAAAGTATGATTATATATTTAACCTTAAATGAATTTGAAGTCCAATTTTCAGGTAGGGGAAATCACTAAAAGCAGAGAATAAGATTACAAAAAGTTTCAGTACAACCTTAGGAGTTTCTCATTCAAAGATTATATATTAAATCCAGCAATTTTACGGGAGCATATCACGAATACATCACAAGTAAACATATATTGACAAAAATAGAAAAACAATGTAAAATAAATTTACACTAGTGTATAAAAAGAAGGGAAGGGAAAACCATGAAAAAGAAGTTGAAATGTATAATGTCCGTTTTGTTATTAACTCTATTAACTATCACAGCAATGCCTAATGTAGCAACTGCTCAAAGTAGTAATAAAACAGATCAGGATTCTATAAATCAAATAACTGAATCCTCACAAGTAGAAATCACAGAAGTAGTTGATGAAATAACTTTGGTTAAAAAGATTAAATCATATACAGAAGATGAACTATATGAATTAGGATGCACAGAAGATGAAGTTAAATATATTAAGAATTATGATTATAATAAAGTCTTAGCGGATTTATCCAAAAAAGATACGAAAGTTTTAGAAAAAATGGGCTACTCAAATTATCAAATAAAAAAGCTAAAAGAGTATGATGGAACGATAGATGCTATTGATTATTTACAATCTTATTCGTTATCAAATGCTACTTTAACTTTGAGCTTTAGGCCAAATTTTTGCAATACTAAAAGTTTTTATTTTAATTATAATTGGTTATGGAGTTCACCTCCAATTTTTCAAGGTACTGACATAATTGCTTTCACTTGGGTGGCATGTACTAGTAGCTCCTCATATATTTCTATGAAATATGATTCTACACCATGGGCATATGTGCATTATTATTTTGAAGACAATGATACATATTTTACGTCCTTTACTGTTAATCCAACATATGCTATTGGTAATTGTAGTCTTAATATCGATATGAAAAAAGAAGTACTTGATGCTGATTTCTACCCAAAGATTGGAGAAGGATATATTGAACTTTCAACACAAAGTGGATCAAGTAATTTGTATTCAATACAAATTCTTGGAGCTTATGGTCATTCTACGATAACACTTTTTCCTTCGGTTAGCTTTGATACAAGTGGTGTATCATTAGGTATTAGTTTTGCTTGGACTATGGAGGAACTATCTCGTGGTATTCGTACATATAAATACGATGGTACTGTACTTAATTAAATATTTAGATGATTATATAAAGCAGACATGCGATGAGCATGTCTGCTCTGCAACATTGTATTGCAGTAAAAATTAACCACCAGCTTTAACGTGTGATCCCAAATGGCATTAGCTTAAGTAAAAACCTCCTAATATGGAATGCAAATATCATCTAGTGTTTGTACCAAAAATCCGTTGATAGATAATATTTGGAATAATAAAAGTCGATGTGACAATTTTAGTACCCTGTGTAAAAATAAAGGAATTGAGATAATCGGATATCTGAAAGGTAAAAGCTCACTCATTATTATTAACTCAATCTGGAAGGAAAGTATGAATACTAATATATTAAAAATAATACTTAAGTCTATAGGAATTACAATCTTAGTTGTTGTTGCCTCATATTTGTTAATTGGAAAAATGTTGGTTTTTGCTTTTAACTATTCTACAGTTGAAAGTTCATATCAACTACCAACCCATGCTCTATTGATTGGTTTAATATTTGTATTTATTTTCTGTACAATATTGATACTAGATAAAATAGAGCACTTTACAAAAGAACACCAATAATATGATCACCAGTTAAAACCTGATTTCCCGTCAATTTGTTGATGATATAGTATATTGAAAATCCATGAAACCGTTGAAAACACTACATTTTTAAAGATAAATTTTGCATTCAACCTCGTCATGTGATGTAATAAAATATGCTCATAACAAGGAGACGGTCACAATGGCAATCATATACCAGACGGATAAAAGATCCGGAATCACTTACGCATATGAGGCAGAATACTTCTGGGACAAAGAAAAACAACAGTCACGGTCAAAGAAAAGACTAATAGGTCGCGTTGATACCCAGTCAAGAGAAATCATTCCTACGGATAGACGTATGAAGAAGGCCAAGGAGTCAGCGCATAAATCAACCAGAAACGTGGATCGTTTCCGTCCGAGCGAGGAATTTCTATGGTGCGACATATCTGCTTGATTCCATTGGTGATAAGCTTGGGATCATTGAACTAATCGAGATAAAAAATCGATATACGACTGCGTAAATGCAGTTACTTGTGATGATTCGGTATATCGGAACAATATATTCAATGGAGTAGGTAGTATCCTAATTTCAGATGCTGTTAACTCCATTGGATTGCTATAGTAACATTTATTCAAATAATGATTTTTATCAATATACGGTACAAGTTTCCCGGCGCAGCGTCCTAAGGAGTTCATTTTTCAAAATATAATTCAAAAGGATCGGCATCTATGTCAACCTCTTTAAAAAAACCTTGTATATCTGCAAATTGAGCTATATTTCCTTCCAGGTTACTTAGAAAATCATATAGTTCCAGGTAGAATTTCTTCATGATATGGGTTCTGTATATAATGCAGGGCTCCTTCTCATTATATAGCTCTAAGCTTTTTAAGATTATGTACTCTTCCTTTAATGGAAGCTCTGAAACCATTCCGTGAAAGATGATTTTCCCATTGCTGTCTATTATCTTGATATACACCTTCATCTTTTTCATACTTTTATCCTCTCTCAGCGTAAGCGTCAAATCATTCGCTACCGATTAATTTAAGCGCCGCTTAATTACGGCGCTTACTGTAGCA
Source organism: Bacillota bacterium (assembly GCA_023424995.1). Classification (GTDB taxonomy): domain Bacteria; phylum Bacillota; class Clostridia; order Lachnospirales; family Lachnospiraceae; genus Mobilitalea. Next base: position 35,229 of record JAFADH010000241.1, read on the forward strand.
ATCAACTGGGAGTGTCCTTGACCACGGCATGAGTGGCTCCAGCTTTGATTGTTCTATACTT
>JAFADH010000257.1 GCA_023424995.1 Bacillota bacterium
GGACAATATACCCATGCAGCCGTATGGCTTGCCATCGCTACCTCCATGCTGGGGGATTACAATATGGCCCATACATTATTCACCATGCTTAATCCCATCCACATCACCTCCAACCGCAAGGATGCCCTCCGCTATGAGAAGGAGCCCTATGTCATGATTGCAGACATCTCGTTATGCCAGCCCTACACCGGCAGGGGAGGCTGGAGCTGGTATACCGGTTCTGCAGGCTGGATGTACCAGGGTCTGCTGAACTGGTTCCTGGGAATGAGAAAGGAAGGGGACCAGCTGGTTATAAATCCTGCGACGCCGGCGAGCTTCGGAGAATATCAGATTGATTATAAGTATGGGACTTCCCTGTATGAGATAAAGGTTGAAAGCAGGAGCAAGGGAAATATGTCGGTGGATTCGGTCATGATTGACGGCAGGCAGGAGCAGGGGAACCGGATAACCCTTACCGATGACGGACAGAAGCATGTTATAGTTGTGTAATATATGTTATCAGAAGCTGTATTATACTTCTGATAAAAGGTGCTGTTTTTTCAAAGAGCTGCTTTTGCAGTCTGCTCCGATTGCAGAAACAGGCAGTTTGTTCTGTAATATTATAATTTATTTAACGGATGATTTTAAATAGGATGATAGGGTGATAACATAAGCAGGCTTTCAACGGTGTTATTGCTCTATCATCGGTTTATTATACGGGTTTTACATATTATAGCAGGGTGTCGCTCCTGTAACCGCAATAATATGTGCTGTTTGGATATCACCGTTATCCGGGAGTCAGTCGGCAGCAGGCTATAGGGACAGGAAATTTTACCAGCCTGTCTATCAAAGGCGGCTATACAATACGGCAGTATATTATGGGATACGAAGATTAAGAATATATTATAATACCGTTATAAATCGCCGGATAATTTGACGTATGATATGACGGCTGTTATATTAGATATATAAAGTATAAATAGGAGGGTACGTAGAATGATGTATGCAGAAGATTTCCGGCGTATTGCCCGTCAGGCTTTGACGAACCGCTGGGGTGTCGCCGTTGGGACAGGATTAGTAGCAAGCATTCTGGGAGGTGCCAGCAGCAGCTTTAATGTTCCGAATTTTCAAAGCAGCAGTGAATATAACGGTAACGGCTTTGGTCTGCTGAATTCACAGATCGGAAGAGCCATGTTATTAATTATATTGGGAATTGCCGGTATATCCATTGTCTTTGCGATAGTCTTGTTTTTCATCAGCGGCGCCGTTACATTGGGATATGTGCGTTTTAATAAGAATCTGATCGACGGCAATAATCCGCAGTTTTCAGATCTTTTTTCCAGATTCAATTTATTATGGAGAGGCTTTCTCATGCAGCTGCTGGTTAGTATCTATACCTTTTTATGGACATTATTATTCATCATTCCGGGTTTTATTGCAGCCTTCAGTTATGCCATGACGCCGTATATCCTGGAGGAGAACCCCTATATGCCCATCAACGATGCGATCCGCCAATCCAAGGAAATGATGCGCGGCAATAAGTGGCGCTTGTTCTGTCTGGAAATCAGCTTTATCGGATGGGCCATCCTGTGTTTGCTTACCTGCGGAATCGGATTTTTGTGGCTGACACCGTATTACAATGCGGCAATCTGCGCATTTTATTATGATATATCCGGCAGATTCTCCGCGCTCAATGAGAATCAGGGCTATCAGACACCGCCGTCCTTCCAGTGATATCGATTATGTTGTGTTTTACCATTGCTTGAATTATTGACAAACATTATCAATAACAGCATATGGACTTCCCGTCTGTTTTATTGTATAATTATGGAAGAATAATGGAATAAGATGTCGAAAGAAATGAAAGCATGAAGCGGCATAAGCTTTGGGCATGGGCGATGTTATTCAGCCTTATTATGGCATTTTATACCGGTCATACACACGGATAATGTTGAAGAGGTTTTATATGCCGGATCGTATTAAATGTATTAACTGGAAGCAGCCCGCAAAGCAACTGAATAACAGACGTTCTGAATGTCTTTAACCCTGGCACCTGCAGTTTTACTGCAGGTGTTTTAATAATGGAGGATATGTGAATGTTATAATTTATGATAGGCTTTAATACGATGCCGATTATATTGGGAGTGACAAGTATATTGCCGCCGGCTGCTTCAGCTCGGCTTCATAATACCTTAATGCTGGCTGCCAGCATTAAAAATACGCAGAATTTACTGGTGGAATGATGGGTTATTACAAGAATGATATCATATGAGGCTTTCTTCTTTTTAATATTTTACCGCTAATTTTGGAGAAGGCTCATCTTTTAATTTATTTGGCAGGCTTGTAGTAAAATGTTGAATAATGCTAATTTCTACCGTATAATAGGTAATAGGTTCTATATTATTGTAAATTTATTGTAAATATTACTAAAGAGGTAAACGGGATGAAGCTTGATCAAAAAAATTACAATGAGGATACAAATTACCCATTCTATAAGCAGTTCTCACAGATCCTGTTTTATAGCAATAAACCGGTCCGGGGATCAGTACGGATTGCGGGAATTTATATAATAATCGGTATATTATGGATCTTATTATCAGATAAGATCGTGGAATTAATCGTTCAGGATAAACAGATGATAACGACCATCAGCCTGCTCAAGGGCTGGATGTATGTGATCGCGTCGGGGATCATTATATTCGGATTGGTTTATTCGGCACTGCGTCGTGTTAACCAGGACGAGATAAAGCTCGACAGCAGCTTCCGGCAGCTGACTGCTACCTATGAAGAGCTGGAAGCGACTTATGAAGAATTAACTGCCCAGGAGGAGGAGCTCCGCCAGCAATATGAGACGCTGATGGAGAATCAGATGCTTCTCATGGACAGCGAACAGAGATACCGTATGATCTCGGAAGCCAGTAATGACGGCATATGGGATGAACGTGACGGCATCAGGAGATTCTCGGACCGTTGGCTTGAGATAACCGGATACAGCAGAGAGGATATCGAGCAGCTTGGTGATTGGAAGTCTTTAATCCATCCGGAGGATTTTGAAGCCGTAGCAAATATCATGTCGGAGTTTATCCGCAGCAGAGATACTTATTTTAAGGCGGAATTCAGATTTAAGAATAAACAGGGCCGGTTTATCTGGATACAGAGCAGGGGGAAGGCAATATTTGATGAAGCGGGGAATATAACCAGAATATCGGGCTCCCATACAGACATCACCGAGCTGAAGGAATATCAGCAGAAACTTAAATTTTTGGCATATCATGATCCGTTGACCGGACTTCACAACCGTCTTGCCTTGAATGAAGAAAAAGAGGAGCATGTCATATCCGCCAAAAGGGAAAGATTTGCTCTCATGTTCATCGATATCGATAATTTTAAGTTCATTAACGATACCCTTGGACATCATATCGGAGACCAGCTGATCAGACTCTTCGGGCAAAGACTTGCCTCCTACCTGGAGGGTGCCGGGACGGTCTACCGGCAGGGAGGGGATGAGTTTGTCGTAGTTACCGGTAATATTGAGGAAGAGCATGAGATCTTCGAATGTGCAAGACATATTCTTAATTCCGTAATCGACCCCTTTATTATCAATAACAGTTCTCTTCATATCAACATCAGTATCGGAGTTGCCCGTTATCCGGAGCATGGCTATAATATCAATGAGCTGCTGCGGTGTGCGGATATCGCCATGTATAAGGCTAAGGAGATGAGCGGGAATTGCTATGTGATCTATATGGATGAGATGAATGCGGTGATGGCGGAGCAGATGAAGATCCATAAGTATTTGCATGATGCGTTGGAAAAGAATGAATTTGAGCTGTATTACCAGCCTCAATTTAATATAAGGGAGCAAAAATATACGGGAGTGGAAGCACTGCTGCGCTGGAACAGTGAGGATATGGGCCTGGTATCCCCGTTAAAATTCATTGAGATAGCGGAAGAGACTCATATGATCGTACCCATCGGCACCTGGGTATTGAGAAAAGCCTGCGAATTCATCAAGAAGCTGCACAACCAGGGATTAACGGAGACCACCATATCGGTAAATATCTCGATCATGCAGCTTCTTCAGCATGATCTGGTGGAGGTAGTACTCCATACATTGGCCGACTGTAATCTGGAACCAAGATATCTTGAGTTAGAGATTACGGAGACAGTACTAATGGAATCCTATGAAGCTATTAAAGGGAAGCTGAATATATTCCGCAGCATGGGATCAAAATTGCCCTGGATGATTTTGGCAAAGGATATTCTTCCCTGAGCTATTTAAAACAGCTGCCCATTACAACTTTGAAGATTGACAAATCCTTTATTGATTCCATCGATCAGGAGGATAGTGATAAATTGCTCATCGGCAACATCATCGGAATTGGACGCAATATGAATCTGGACGTAGTAGCGGAGGGCGTGGAGACGAAGGAACAGTTTGACTATCTGGTACGCAATCATTGCGATATCATTCAGGGCTACTGGTTAAGCAAGCCGTTGCGGGAACCGGAGATTATCAGGCTGTTTGCACTAAGTGAAAATATTCAATAATAACTTGATTTTAAGAAAGTACTATGATAAGCTGAACTAAATAAAGTGAGTATATAGGGGAACTTGGCTTTTTAAAGGAAAGCGATTCCCCTTTTATATTTATTATCGGTGCAGCGCTTATTAATGCGGCGGCATATTCAATTTGTACATAGAGGCGAGTTCATGTTCACAAGAAAAGATTTGATGAAACTAATCATTCCGCTAATCATCGAGCAGACCCTGGCAGTGACGGTAGGCCTGTGCGACAGTATGATGGTATCCAGCGTTGGCGAGGCAGCGGTGGCCGGAGTGTCCCTGGTGGACACTATCAACGTCCTTCTCATCGGCCTGTTCGGAGCCATGGCGACCGGCGGAGCTGTGGTCTCTTCCCAGTTATTAGGGCATAAAGAGGAGAAATCCGCTTGCCTGGCAGGAGAGCAATTGCTGCTGGCAATCGTATCACTGGCTTTGGTTGTAATGTCCGTAGCACTTTTGTTCGGCAAGGAAGTGCTGGTCCTCCTGTACGGTAATGTTAATGATGATGTTATGGGCTATTCAAGAACCTATCTGACGTATTCGGCATTGTCTTTCCCGTTCATCGCGATTTATAACGCAGGCGCCGCATTATTCCGGTCCATGGGTAATTCCAAGGTATCCATGAAGATATCCATCGTCATGAATGTACTGCATGTAATCCTTAATGTCGTACTTATCTACGGAACAGGACTCGGAGTGGCCGGAGCCGCCATATCCGCCTTGATCTCCAGGGCCTTTGCCGCAGTGGCGATTACCATACTTTTAATGAATAAAAAGTACCCCATTCATTTTAACCGGTTCCGTGACATGAGAGTGGATATGGTCATGATACGGCGGATATTAAGGATCGGTGTTCCCAATGGCCTGGAGAACAGCATATTCCAGGTGGGCAAGATACTTGTTCAGGGAATTGTAGCCGGTCTCGGCCAGCCCTCCATCACAGCCAATGCCATCGCGGGAACCATAGGCGGCTTTGGAGTCCTTCCCGGCTCCGCAATCGGCCTGGCACTGATTACGGTAGTGGGTCAGTGCGTGGGTGCAGGTGATTATGACGGCGTCAGGCGTTATACCTTCAAGCTGATGAAGTATACCTACAGTATCATTATTGCCTTGAATGTGATCCTGATTTTTATGATCCCGCTGATCCTTAAGCTGTATCACCTGTCTGACGAAACAGCGGTGATTACTACCCGGCTGATGATGTACCACTGTGTTCTGGCCGCTTTGATCTGGTCCACATCCTTTGCGCTGCCGAATGCGCTTCGTGCGGTCAATGATGTGAAATTCACCATGATAATCTCCATGGTCTCCATGTGGGTATGGAGAATCGGCTTCAGCTATGTTCTTGTATTCGCTTTTCAGCTTGGAGTATTCGGAGTATGGATCGCCATGACCATCGACTGGCTGTTCCGGTCAGTATGCTTTATCGTCCGGTTTTTAAAGGGTAAATATAAAGGAATGGCAATGATGTGACCGTTGTAAAGCTTCAGCCTGATTTTCGCTGAAGCTTTTTTATTGTTTCTGACATATAACTGCCAAAAATTACATTTAGAATACTGGTAAATAATCTAATATAATCCAGCTTTAAATCCGATATAAGTTGTAAGTTATGCAATATTTAGGAGGTTTGTTATGTTCAGGATGAGTAAAACTTGGTACCCGTTCCTATTTTGTTTCTTTTTTATGCTTCTGTTATTCGGACTTCCCGATAACCATGCCAGGGCTTCGGCTATTAATCCGGCCGATTTTCGGTTTACCTTTAATGGACAGCCGGTGACAGGCCAGGAGGCGGAGATGAAGACGGATAAGGTGCTTCTTCATGTTACCTCCGATACATGGAACTCCTCTTATACAGTAAAATGGGAGAGCACGGAACCGGGTGTGGCAGCCGTTGAGCCCATAGATCCAAGTCAGAATCTGGGTCCGGAATATGTGAATCTGGTGCGAAAGGGTCCCGGATATGCAACGATTATCGCAATTATAGGCAACGGGGCGACCTCTTACCCGGTCAGCTTTAATGTAAAAGTAGCGCTTACGGTGGACCATGCGAAGACAGGAACAATAATCGCGAAACAAAATGACCGTATTCTTAAATTGGATACGATCGCGCAGGAGAAGCAGATCTATTTAAAATATGTAGATTATGAAGAAGAAGGGTCTGCCGTGACCGGATCGGCCATCTCGGTGAGTGCGGTTGAATTTGAAAGCTCCAACGAAGGAGTCGCTACGGTGGATGATAAGGGTATTGTCACAGCGGTAGGCTCCGGCAGTTCGACCATAACAATTACCAGCATTACCATGTCCTCCACGGACCGTCCCATGGTTACGACCCTGCATGTGATCGTAGCACCGTCCTTTGATTTATCCTTCTCTAATTCCGCCGGCACTCCGGTGACCTATCATTCCGTAGCAAATTATACGGATCCGGGCGGAGTTGCCAGGGATGTTCCCGCTGATTTTTTCCTGACGACCAATGCGGTCAGGGGCTCCAATCTTCGCTGGGTGGTTGTGGATTACGAAACAAAGAAAGAGATAGCGCCCGGTATCACCAGTAAGATGACTTATTATATAACCAACAGCAGCAGTATCTCCTTTGAGAAGGTCAAAGCAGGAACTTACGAAGTCTATGCATTTGCGGACACGGGATATGATGTTAACACCAATGCTCCTTATGCGTATATGAAGATTATTGTACCGATCCGGTTAAATGACAGCTATCTTATAATGAATGTAGGAGATACCTATAATGTCCTTGATAATTCGAACCTTCCCCATACCGGAATATTCCTGAACCCGGTATATGCAATCGGAAGCTCTTTATTAGCCGGCTTCGACAGCAATGAATATGTTATAACAGCAAAGAAAAAGGGTGTAGTGGCAATTACCTTTAACTATAATACCGGTTCCGGGCTGTATGACGGCGACGGTCTGCCGGTTTACCCGCAGACCCTGAATATTCAGATCATTGACGGAATTGCCCTGAATATGACTCAGGCTACCATCAATACCAAGGGGACCATCCAGCTGGAGGCAATTACCAGTGATAATTCTTCGGAGGTCACCTGGTCCTCCAGTGATGATAAGATAGCCACGGTTGTGAACGGATTGGTGACCGGTGTGAAAGCCGGTCCCGTGACCATCACGGCCGCGCAGAGGGTGGACGGAGTTACTAAGACTGCAAAATGTACCATCATCGTGCAGCAGTCGGTCACTTCCATTACAATAGATCCGAATAAGGTAACCTTGGCGATCGGAGATTACAAGACCCTGTATGCCAGTGTAGCTCCAAGCGGACTCAGCGGTGTTAAGCTGCAATGGAAGTCCTCCAATGATAAAATCGTTAAAATCACGGATTCCGGATCCCTGACAGCGACGATCCAGGGTGTGGCAGGCGGACATGCGGTCATATCGGCGATTAACCAGGATAATGTAGTGGTCGGGTTTTGTGAGGTGGTGGTTCAGAAGCCGGTAACCAGCATCACCCTTTCCGAGACCGCCGTAACCGTTGATTTAAATTCCGGAAAGCTTCAATTACGGGCTAATGTATATCCGGAGGACGCAGTAAATAAGAATGTCAGATGGAGATCGGCAGACACCTCCATCGCTACCGTGGATACCGACGGAACGGTAACTTTCCGCAAAGCCGGTACCGTATCCATTATCGTTACCTCGGTGGATAATCCTGCCGTTACCGCGATCTGTAATTTCACAATCACTGTTCCGGTTGTTTCTGTGGCACTGGATGAGAAAACAAAGACCATGTATGCAGGAGAGACTGCCAGACTTACCTATGTACTGCTTCCTGCCAATGCCAATAATAAAGGAGTTACCTGGAGCTCTTCCAATACCTCCGTGGTATCGGTGGATAGTACGGGCAAGGTTACGGCAAAGAATGCCGGAACGGCAATCATCATACTGCGTACCGCACAGGGCGGCTATACTGCTTTCAGTACCATTACGGTAAAACGCTATGCTACATCGGTCAAATTCGACGTAACGGACCTGAAGATGAAATCCGGTGATATCTATACATTAAAAACGACACTTGTTCCCCAGGACAGTACGGATACAAGCCTGATCTGGGAATCCAGTGATACCAAGATCGCAGTTGTGGATGATGCCGGCAAGATAACGGCAAAGGCCAGCGGAACAGCGACGATCTCCGCAAGAACGGAAGCCGGCGGAGTAGCATATTGCAAGGTGACGGTTTCCCAGCCTGTATCGGGATTGATGCTGAATTTCTCGGAGAAGACCATATATATCGGGACCAAGTATACCCTGCAGGTTTCTCTCACGCCAAGCACGGCATCGAATATGGAAGTCGTCTGGAAGAGTTCCAACGACAAGGTAGCCACGGTGTCAAAGACCGGTGAAGTCAGCGGCATCTCAGGCGGAACGGCGACCATAACCTGTACGACGGCGGACGGAGGATATTCCGCAACCTGTATTGTGACGGTGCAGGAGCCTGTAACGAAGATAACCCTGGATTATGAAAACCTGAATATCGGAGTCGGCAAGAGCTTTACATTGACCGCTGAGGTATCCTCGGATACCGCAACGAATCCCAAGGTGCTTTGGTCCTCCAGCAATGAGAGCATCGTTATGATCAACCAGAAGGGCAAGCTTACCGGCCTTAAGACCGGTTATGCAACCATAACGGCCACCGCACTGGACGGCAGCGAAGTAGAGGCGGAGTGTGAAGTCAGGGTTGTGATCCCTGCTACCAATATTACGCTCAGCAACAGCTTTATAACCCTTTATACGGGAGATTCCGCCAAGCTTAAGGCTACGATCACCCCATCGAATGCTACCTTCAAGACCCCTGTATGGACTACCAGCGATCCTGAAGTGGCGGTGATCGATGAGAACGGATCAATTCTGGCGTTAAAGGCAGGAAAGACGACAATTACCGCAACAACGCGTGACAACAGCGGAAGGAATGCGGTGTGCCTGGTTACCGTATATGACCGTGTCCCTTCTACCGGTATAACCCTGCAGGATAAGAAATTAACCATGGTACCGGGCGAAGAAAAGGCAGTATCCGTGGTTCTCATTCCTACGGCATCCACGGACGGATATACCTGGAGCACGGATAATCCGGCAGTAGCCAGAGTCGATAAGAATACCGGCCGAATCACTGCCAGAGCCACAGGAACGGCTTATATCACCGTAATGACTGATTCGGGCAAGACCGCTACGGTAGAAGTGTCGGTCATCGGTTTGAATTTTACGGAGATAACCCTGGAGCAATATACCACGTATCCTTACCAGCTGCAGGTGGAAG
>JAFADH010000296.1 GCA_023424995.1 Bacillota bacterium
CCGGCAAGGATACGGAGAAGCTTCTGGATGCAGCGAATATCACCTGTAATAAGAATGCCGTTCCTAACGATCCCGCATCGCCCTTTGTAACCAGCGGCATTCGTCTCGGCACGGCAGCAGTTACAACCAGAGGTATGAACGCCGGGGACATGGATGTGATTGCCGAGGCTATTTATCTCCTGATAAAGGATGTGGCAGCGAATAAAGAAAAGGCAATGGCGATGGTTAAGACGTTAACCGATAAGTATCCGTTGTATTAAATATAATAATTTAAGATCATTTATTCTTTACGCAGCATAACCGGTCCGGGCTGCCGGACTATAATATTCCTCGGCAGCGAAGGAGATCAGCCGGATCGCAGGGAAAAGAACAAGGTATGAAAAATGGAATCTGCAGGGATGCTTCATTCCGCCGGCAGATTCCATTTACAGCATACATATTCCTTTGCTTATTCTACCGCATCGAAGAAGCCGCCGTCCATCATCTTCCGGAAGGTCTTAGTCCCAAAGACGATACCGACAATCAGTACTCCGGTAATACAAAGGTATCTTACGATCTTAGGAACATCTACATTCACACTGACACGTACATCAGATTTCTTCTCATCCTCTTCGGTATATAATTTCTTTGCCATAGTTATTACCTCACTTTCACTTTGTAGATATTTATAATTAATTATCAAGTTACTTTATATATTAGAGTTATCATAATAGGGATAAGCATCAGAAACGGTCATATTTCTTAACCAGGCAGATTCCGATTGCTCCGGGGCCCGTATAGGTCCCGATGGTGACACCGATTTGGAAGATGGGATATGTTATCCTGCAGCCGGTGTACTCCTCCACACACCTTTGAAGATATAACGCATCCTCTTCTGTGGTGGCATTCGCAATGCAATAGTCATAATCCTCGGGCTTCTCACCGGTTTCCCGGAAATGTTCCTTTAGCATGGAATATACACTTACTAATGATTTCCGGCGTCCCCTTACCTTGGAATAGGGAATCAGTTCCCCTTCCCTGAGCCAGATGAGGGGTTTGATATCCAGCATGTCACCGGCAAGGGAAGCTGCTTTGCCGATACGTCTCCCTTTTGCCAGATATTCCAGGGTATCCACGGTAAACATTATGCGTGCAGTTGATTTCAGGATATTGATCCTGTTAACCGCTGTTTCCAGGGATAATCCGTCTTTCTTCATATAAGCGGCCTGCAGCACCACAAGACCTTCTCCGGCGGTCGCCTGGATACTGTCGATAATCTGAATATTCGAATCCGGGTATTGCTCTTCCAGAATATGCTTTGCATTCAATGCTGACTGATAAGAGCCGCTGAATGCATGAGTCAGGCACAGGCAGAGGATATCATGCCCGTTCTTTAGTGCCGGACGGAACTCATTCATATAATCCTGGACGGAGGGAAGAGCAGTTGTTAAGGAGACATCCTTTGCGGTCATTCTGTGGTAAAACTCATCATTGGTAATCTCCACACGGTCCTTATAGTATTCGTCCTCATTAAAGCTGATATAGAAAGGGATTAGGTTAATATCATGTTCTGTTAATAGGCTTTCGGGTAAATCGCAGGATGAATCAGCGAATATCTGATATTCTCTCATATTTATAACCAGCCTTTCTTCCTTGTCTGCAAACTCCTATGCAAAAATTAATACTATTTTCACATGATGTAAATATGAATATGCGGTAATCTGTCTATATTAAGTGGTTTTCAATACTACATTTTATTGTAAACGATTATATGCAAGAATTCAAGATATGAGGAGAGAATATATCAAATAAACTTACGGCAATGCGCTTCATATTCACTTGTCCGGCCGCGTTGCATTAATGGCACGTGCATGGTATAATGTCGGCAGACATTATATCGCGCCGAACGAAGTGAGTGCGCATCATGGCAGGTCGTGCCGATACCATAGGAGCTTGCGGATATGGTATAATGTCGGCAGACATTATACCGCACCGAATGAAGTGAGTGCGCATCATGGCAGGTCATGCCGATATCACAGGAGCTTGTGCATATGGTATAATTCAGACCGGATATAATAATTTTTACTTGAACAGATAAAGAATAAAAGGCAGGTAAGACATGACAAAGAGTTTATACATAGCGGAAAAGCCCAGTGTGGCGAATGAATTCGCCAAGGCGCTTAAGATAACGGGGAAAAAGCAGGACGGGTATATTGAATCAGAGGATGCCATTGTAACCTGGTGCGTAGGTCATCTGATTACCATGAGCTATCCGGAGGAGTACAATCCCGCTCTTAAGAAATGGAGCATGGAGACATTGCCGTTCTTACCCAAGGAATACAAATACGAAGTAATTGCCAATGTGAAGAAGCAGTTTAATATAGTGAAAGGGCTGCTTAACCGTTCGGATGTGAATACCATCTATGTCTGTACGGACTCCGGGCGGGAGGGAGAATACATATACCGGCTTGTGGACCAGGAGGCTAAGGTTCCTAAAACCAAGACCAGAAAGCGCGTCTGGATCGACTCCCAGACAGAAGAAGAGATACTGCGGGGAATCAGGGAAGCAAAGCCCCTATCCGCCTACGATCATCTGTCCGATGCGGCATATCTGCGTGCCCAGGAGGATTATCTCATGGGTATTAATTTCTCCAGAATACTTACACTAAAATACGGCAATGAAGTACAGAAGCTCCTTAACTCGGGGAAATGGTCCGCTATCTCCGTGGGACGTGTCATGACCTGTGTTCTCGGCATGGTGGTCAGGAGAGAACGGGAGATCCGCAGCTTTGTGAAGACACCCTTTTACCGTGTAGTCGGCGGGTTACTTGCCGAAGAGAAGGAATTCATGGCAGAGTGGAAGGCTGTGGAGGGGTCGGACTATTTTAACTCTTCGCTTCTTTATAAGGAAAACGGATTCTCAGAGAAGACCAGCGCGGTTAAACTGATTACTGACCTGGCAGGTGAATATCCCAGACTGAATGACGACGGAACCTGGATGGCACAGCCAGTCATTGATTTATCAAATGCTGCAGCACAAGAGTCCGCATCCCCTGATCCTGCTTCGGATAAGACAGGCAGCATAACGGATAAGTCCATGCAGGACAGGCTCATGGCGGAGATCAGCCAGATTGAGAGAAAGAAGGAGACCAAGAACCCGCCGCTGCTGTATAACCTGGCAGAGCTGCAGAATGACTGCTCCAGAATGTTTAAGATCAGTCCGGATGAGACCTTAAAAATTGCCCAGGAATTATATGAGAAAAAGCTGGTTACCTATCCGAGGACCGATGCCAGGGTATTATCAACGGCAGTGTCCAAGGAAATCTATAAGAATATCAAAGGGCTCCAGGGCTTGAACCAATTCGGCGGTTTCGTATCGGAGGTATTGGAACAGGGCACCTATAAGAATATCGCCAAGACCCGTTATGTGAATGACAGCCAGATCACGGACCATTATGCCATCATTCCTACCGGCCAGGGTCTGGGTGCACTCAACTCCCTTTCTCCTACCGCACATAAAGTATATGAGACGGTTGTACGCAGATTCTTAAGCATCTTTTATCCGGCTGCGGAATACAAGAAGGTAAGTGTGACGGCAAAGATTGATAAGGAAAGCTTCTTTGCTTCCTTCCGTGTTCTGGATAAGGAAGGCTACCTTAAGGTATTGGGCAATGCATATGATAAATCCGCCTCGGGCAGTGCGGACAAAGGAAAGAAAGGAAAGGATGCGGACAACGGGGAGGCCGATAATCAAGAGGAGGACAGCTCCGATCAGAACTTACTCTTTGTAGTCAACAACTTAAAGAAGGGTATGCGGCTGCCCGTGAGCCAGCTTATTATCAAAGAAGGTGAGACAGTGCCTCCGAAGCGTTATAATTCCGGTGCCTTAATTCTTGCCATGGAGAATGCGGGCCAGCTGATTGAGGATGAAGAGCTCCGCGCCCAGATCAAGGGAAGCGGGATCGGTACCAGTGCGACCCGGGCGGAGATCCTGAATAAACTAATCAATATAAACTACCTGAACCTGAATAAAAAGACTCAGATCATTACGCCCGCTCTGCTTGGGGATTTAATCTATGATGTTGTAAATACCTCGATTAAATCTCTCCTGAATGCGGAGCTGACCGCAAGCTGGGAGAAGGGACTTACCTATGTGTCCGAAGGACAGATCACCAGGGAGGAATACACCCGGAAGCTGGAGGGCTTTGTTGCCAGGATGGTAGAGGGAGTAAAGCAGTTGAATAATCAGACAGCACTGGCCGGCTATTTCCGTGAGGTTTCCGGATATTACAAATAATCTTTGCGGCAGAATCCGATTATAGGCAATCTGCCGGATTACATCATGGGAAATGGTTATATTTCACAAACTTTTTTCTTATGTATGGATTATTG
>JAFADH010000318.1 GCA_023424995.1 Bacillota bacterium
TTCAATCTTAATTCAAAAACCACCACTGTTTTTGACAGCTATGCCAATGCTGTTTTACTAAATCAGGTCTCCTGGGCAAAAATAGAGAACGGGATACGTGTCAGGCTGATTTTAGGCAGGGAAGAAAAATCACGGCTGCTGCCGGAGCAAATCAGCGCCGCAAGCTTTGAAAAGCTTATGGAACAGGTGGAAGCAACCAGTGGGACAATGGCCTCGAAAAGAGTAAAGGCATTTTACTTGTTTTACGCCATGGAAGAGGCGGACGAAGAGCAATTGGGCAGATATCCGGCGCTTGCCCATACGGATATCTATTCTTTAAAGACTTCGGTTACCGACAGGGAAAAGAAAACGCTGGAAGAGTATTACCGGGAAGCGGGATATACCTATGAAATGCTGGAGGAAGAATATGCCGATCTGGGATATGCGTCAATGACGGAGAGCTTTCCCTGCTTCCGGATGTCCATGGATTATATTTTAGAGAAGGATTCTATGCTGGTATCCCTGGATGTGGGGGAGATCGAATATGACAGCAATAAATTCTACCTGACCTATATATCCCTGCTCCCCTATTTTGGCGCGGGCCAAACCGGTGAAGAGGGCTATGTATTTCTCCCTGACGGCTCAGGAACTTTGATCAATTTTAATAATGACGGCAGTAAATCCGCCTTTCTGACCAAAGGAAAGGTATATGGCTATGATGCCGCGGAAACCAATGCGGACAGGGGCAGTATAAAGAATGAGTTCCGCTATCCCGTATTCGGAGTCAAGACCGGCAATAAAGCGGTGTTCGGCATAGTCACCGAAGGCGATGCGGTCTCCGGCATCAATTGTGAGGTGGGTAATATAAGCCATTCCTATCATGCCTCCTATGCGGACTTCATGATAAGGTATAATGATAGATTCATGGCAGCCAATGCTTTTGAGCAGGAGCCGTGGATTGTGTATGATAAGAACGGCTATGACGGAAGCATCGGGATGAGATACTATTTCCTCTCCGGTGATGCCGCGGATTATGTGGGTATGGCAAAGGCTTACCGGTCATATCTGCTGGAGGAAAACCTGATTTCAGTCATTGACGCCGGCGGAGAGCTGCCTTTTATTCTGGAAACGATCGGCTCAGTCGAGAAACCGGTGAAAAAGTTCGGGATACCGGTAGTGGATAACGTGTCCGTGACCTCCTTTGATAATGCGGTGACGATGCTTCAGTACTTCCGGGATAACGGAGTTTCCAATCTGAAATTACGGTATCAGGCCTGGTACAACGGCGGTTATTATCACTCGGCGGCTTCCGGCATGAAGGTCGAGAAGGTGATCGGCGGTAAAAACGGATTAATGAAGCTGGCGGAACAAGCAAAGGAACAGGAGATTGAGGTGTTCCCGGATGTGAATTTCCTCGCTCATGATGAAGATATTCTCTTTGACCGCTATTATGCGTCCAGAGACGGTGCGCGGACCCTGTTCCAAAAAAGTGCGTATTATCCTTTGTTTGTCACCCCTCTTATGAGAATGCGGGACTGGTACTACAGTGTAAACCCGCAGGTGGTATTATCCTATTATTCCGGTTTCACAAAGGATTATGACCAATTAGGACTGAATAATATCTCCCTTGGAAGCGCCGGTGAGATCCTGACTTCAAATTACAAGAACAAAAATTATATCAATAGGGAGGATTCGAAGAATATAGTGATTGAAATGCTGCGTCAGGCAAAGGCAAAGTACGACGGTATTATGGTTGACGGCGGCAATGCCTATACCTATGCCTATGCGGATTATATTTTAAATCTGCCCGCATCCGACAGCGCCTATCTGATCTCGGATGAGAGCGTACCGTTTATACAGATTGCTCTTCATGGCTATATACAGTATGCGGACAATCCGGTCAACCTCAACGGCGATGTGCAAAAAGAGCTTCTTACGAGTCTGGAATACGGTACCGTTCCGTATTTCCTGCTGTGTTATAATGACAGCTCCATATTAAAGGAAAGCAGGATATACGATGATTTCTACAGTGTTAATTTTGATCTGCGGAAGGAACAGGCGGTGGCTTTCTACAAAGAAGTGAAGGAGATTTTATCGGGAGTCATGAGCAGTCCCATTGATAATCACAGAAAGCTGGCGGAGAAGGTGTATTGCACCGCGTACGGGAACGGAACTGAAATATATGTGAACTACTCGGATGAAACTGTTGAGGCTGAGGGGATAACAATTGCTCCTATGAGCTATGAAGTATTGCAGATAGGAGGAAGATGATTATGGCCAAGGCGAAGAAAAAGACAGTATCATTAGAGTCAAAGAAAGCAAGGATGGGATGGTTTTTTGTAGCACCGTTTGTACTGGGATTTTTCTTATTCTTCCTGGGAATTATATTTAATTCCCTTCGGTTCAGCTTTATGAATGTTAAGACGGATACCGCGGAAGGTATCCTCCTGACGAATGTGAAGTTTGAGAATTACTTATATATGTTAACGGTTGATACGGATTTTGTCCGCAATCTGCAGAACTCCGTCCGGGATATGGTATACAGCATACCCATCATGATTATGTTCAGTTTATTTGTTGCCATATTACTGAACAAGAGAATGAAGGGCCGGACTCTCTTCCGCGCCATATTCTTTATCCCGGTAATATTGGCCACCGGTATTATCGATAAAGCGGATGCGGTTAATTCCGTATTAAATGCTTACCAGGGAATCGATGTGGGAAATAGCATGAGCGCCGCATTTGAAATGGACGGCTTATTTAATACGGCCAGTCTGACATATTATTTTTCCAACATATTTTCCTTCAGCCCTGCGTTAACAAGCATGACGGTTTCGGTAGCCGCTAATATATATAATGTGGTAAGTTCTTCCGGAGTGCAGATTTTGATCTTTTTGGCCGGATTACAGGGAATCGCCCCCTCCCTGTATGAAGCAGCCCGGATCGAAGGCTGTTCCCAATGGGAATGCTTTTGGAAGATCACCTTTCCGATTATCAGTCCGTTGATTTTGACGAATATCGTCTATACAGTGGTGGATTCCTTTACCAACGAAAGTAATGTCATCATGAATACCATTTCTTCCTTTTTAAGCAAAGCGGAATACGGAAGGGCTTCCGCTACGGCCTGGATGTATTTCCTGGTCATCGGTGTATTGATGGCGGTTGCCGGAGGGATTGCGAAACGTTTTGTATTCTATCAGGCAAGGGACTGAGCAGCAGGCGGCACCGGGTTTGTCCCATTATTTATCAATATAGGAGGATAACAAAGAATGAAGAGGATAAAACAAAAACATTCCTATGAACGCATGGCTAAAACAGCGGTTTACAGTCTGTTAAAATACCTGCTGCTGGCCGGATTATCGTTTATCATACTGTATCCTTTGCTGTTAAAGCTTTCTACCAGCTTTATGACGGAGGAGGATATGCTGGACACCCTTGTGGTGTATATCCCGCGTAATTTTACACTGGCAAATTACAAGATAATCGCAGAGTACACGAATTATTTTACCGGTCTTTCCAATACGTTCTTCATATCCCTTTTTTGCGGTACCGTCCAGATGTTTATCTGTTCCTACATAGGATACGGACTGGCAAGATTTAAATTCAGAGGCCGCGGACTGGTAATGCTGCTGGTATTTTTTACGATTCTGGCGCCGCCGTCCACCTTTCAGACCTCCATGTACTTAAAATTCCGTTATTATGATTTCTTCGGCATCGTGAGGCTGCTGACCGGCAATACGGCCAATCTGATGGATTCCTTCTGGCCGCTGGCGATCCTGTCCTTTACCGGTTTTGCATTTAAAAACGGATTATTCATCTTTATGATGAGGCAGTACTTCAAGAATATCCCCGAGGAGCTGGAAGAAGCCGCTTATGTGGACGGATCAGGGGTAATACGCACCTATTTCCGTATCATACTGCCGCTTTCAAAAGCCATGCTGCTGACAGTATTTTTGTTTTCCTTTGCATGGCAGTGGACGGACACCTTCTACACCAGAATGTTCTTCAGCAGAATAAAGACGCTTTCCAACTCTTTGCTGAAGGGCTTTGAGGGCATGATGATCGCAGGAAGGACCCTCGGATTAAAAAACGGCCAGCCTTTAACGGTGGCATATACCGGGACCATGTGCCTCATGGTGATTGCACCGTTGATTATACTGTATATCTTTGCCCAAAGGAGCCTGACGGAAGGGATTGAGAGAAGCGGTATCGTCGGCTGAGGACAAGGAGCCGAAGTGGAAGCGTTGAAAGAAAAGAGCTGAAAGGAAAGAGCTAAGAGGAAAGTAGTGAAAGGAAAGAGCTGAGAGGAAAGTACTGAAAGGAAAGAGCTGAAGGGAAAGTACTGAAGGGAAAGTACTGAAAGGAAATAGTTGAAAGAAAAGAACTGAAAGAAAAGCGCTGAAGGAAAAGTACCGTAAGTGATGTCAGCTGGAACAGTAATATTATGAAATTATGGAGGAATATAACGGTATGGGCGAACAGAAAGTGAATGACAGGGATTTATTGACCTATAGCGACTATGCGGAGTGGTCACAGGATAAATTATATGAGCTATACTGGAGTGCGGAGGATAAATCCGTCATGAATCATTATCCCCCGGATCAGGAGAAAGAAAAAGGCTTGAATTATTGGTGGAAAGCCCATGCTGCAGATGCGATGACCGACGGGCTGGAGCGCACGAATGACCGGAGGTATGCATTAAGGGCGGAAGCGATCATTGACGGAGTGTTTGAACGCAACGGATCCCTGTTCAATGAGTTTTATGATGATGAGGAATGGATGGCCTTAGCTTGCCTGAGATTATATGATCTGACCGGCAGCGGTAAGATGAAGGATTACACCCTCCGCCTTTGGGAGGATATAAAAACAGCCTGGTGGGAAGACGAGATCGGCGGACTGGCATGGAAAAAGGATGACGGCAGAAAGAGCAGGAACGCCTGCTGCAACGGGCCCGCTGCTATTCTGGCTGCCAGGCTATATCAGAGATTTCAGGACGAAAGTGATCTGGATTGGGCGAAAAAAATATATGCCTATGAGAAAAAATACCTTGTGGATCCCCGCAGCGGACTGGTATATGACGGTATGGCCGTTCTGGAGGACGGAACCCTGAATATTAACAAAGCATGGTTATTTACCTATAATGCGGGCACCTATATCGGAGCCTGCGCCGAGCTGCACCGCATTACCAAGGACAGCAGCTACCTGGCGGAAGCGGAAAGGACAGCGGGAGGCTCCATGGAACTGCTGGTTAATGAAGCAGGGGTATTAAAAAGTGAAGGCAATGGTGACGGCGGATTATTTAAGGGGATTTTACTCCGTTATCTGGAACAGCTTTATCAGATCAATCATGATATTAAAATCGCGGAATTTATTAAATTCAATGTGAGGAAGCTGGCTTTGGAAGGAAGCGGCACCCAGGGATTATTTGGACCTTACTGGCAGAAAAAGCCGGATACTCCATTGGATGTTACCTGTCAGCTAAGCGGGGTATTCCTGTTTGAAGCGGCCGCCAGGATCTTTGGCGGGGATCCCCTGAAGTAAAGCAAATATGAGCCCGAGCATTAAAATCACAGATCTCACTATCCGTTGCTGTATGGCGGCGGACAGTGAGATTTTATATTTCCCGGATGCTATTATGCCGGAGTGCGGTGTTCCTGGATATTATAACTGTTTATTATATGTGGGACAGCTCCTGATTGCGGTAAGCGCTTGGTGTCATACGCTCCCATTTCTTGAAGGTATTGCAGAAGGATGCCTCACTGGCGAAGCCGGAATTAAAGCAGATCTCCTTAATCGGCAGGTTGGTGCTCTTGAGCAGGAATTTCGCCGAATTGATCCGGGAAGCGATGATATACTCATGAGGCGTAAATCCGGTTTCCCGCTTAAAGGTCCGGATAAAATAATACGGACTTAAGCTTGCCCTGGCTGCCAGCTCCTCCAGGCTCAGATTGTCCCGCAGGTGTTCATTAATATATGCGGTGGTTTCTTCAATCATGCCCGAAGTGCCTGCCGGAGAGGAGACGGTGCCTCCCTTTACAAGCAGTTCGGTCAATATATTGGTTATATACTGCGAGATCAGGGCTTCCTTGATGGGAGAATTCTCATGGAACATCAGAAAGATCCGATGCAGATACTTTTCGAATACATAGGTATCTTTCAGGGTAATAATGAGACCTGAACCGCCGGTAATCATTTTATAGTATTCTCTTGCGGTAATTCCGTCAAAATGAAGCCACTCGGCTTCCCAGCCCGTCCCGGAGTAATAGGTATGGGGCTTGTAGCAGTCCAGGATCACGATCTGTCCCTTGTCTGCTGTCTGAGTAACCTGATCGATACAGATGTTGCAGGAACCCTTTTTAATGTGCATGATGAGAAAGCTGTCATAGCAGTTACGATGAAGGCAGTAATCCGGTTCGTAATAAAAATATCCGACATAGGTGGGATACAGGAATACTTTTGTAGCCTGGACACTGGGGGTGTATATATAATATGCGGAATTTTTTGATATAAGCTTTTCGGCAGAATGCATCTTTAAAACCTCCTGACTAAACTCATTTTTAACAAGAAGACGATAATCATTCAGCAGATACCGCTTCATAC
The DNA here is from genome assembly GCA_023424995.1 of Bacillota bacterium. Classification (GTDB taxonomy): domain Bacteria; phylum Bacillota; class Clostridia; order Lachnospirales; family Lachnospiraceae; genus Mobilitalea. The sequence continues at coordinate 6,580 of JAFADH010000318.1, forward strand.
GAAAGCTCTGCCGGTATGTGCTCCGGCAGTATAACAGATTGATTCATAAGCTTGTAAGCTCTTTATCCGCGTATCTCAGATTTGTACAATGCTTAATGTTCCAATTTTATAAATAACATTATAAACATTATATATTACTTCATATTTTGAATCAACAAAACAGAGCAATTTTTTGCAATTCAACAGCAAGTAAAACTAATGAAAATAAAGAATATATGGGTTATATATAGAGTAGGATATCCAATCTGGCATGCAAGCAAGGTTTTAAAACAGAAATCAAAAGTATTAACTGCAAAGATTTATTTATCTAAATATTAAGAATTATTGATTGGCCGGTGAAATTCACTCGATAAAAGTTGAATTTATTCTGACAGATAATTTTATTTTGAAAACAGATAATTTTATTTATGAAATATGTGAAGTAAAAGATAAGCAATCGATGGAAAGGAATGATTAAATTATGAATGAAGTAAAGATATGGGAAGAGAAAGTAGTACTTCCTACTTATGAAATCGGTCAGCCGGACAGGAATCCTATATTCCTGGAAAAGAGAGTGTATCAGGGCAGTTCGGGCAAGATCTATCCTTATCCTACCATAGAAAAGATCAGTGACGAGAAGGTTGATAAGGAATACAATGCGGTTTTTCTGGAGAATGAATATATCAGGGTCATGATCCTGCCTGAACTGGGAGGAAGGATTCACAGGGCATATGATAAAACCAATGATTATGATTTTGTATACTACAACCATGTGATTAAGCCGGCCCTGGTAGGGCTGCTCGGACCCTGGATCTCAGGAGGGATCGAATTCAACTGGCCCCAGCATCACCGGCCCACCACCTTCCTGCCGGTGGATCATCGCATCCGGGAGAATGAGGACGGCAGCAAGACGCTCCTGGTGAACGACGTGGACCAGATGTACGGTACCAAGGCAATCGCGGCATTTACCTTATATCCCGGCAAGGCCTATATCGAGATCAAAGGACAGCTGTATAACCGGACGTCCACGCCCCAGACCTTTCTCTGGTGGGCGAATCCCGCGGTTGCGGTGAATGATCATACCCAGTCCGTCTTCCCGCCGGATGTCCGGGCGGTCATGGATCACGGCAAGCGTGACGTATCCGGCTTTCCTATCGCTACCGGAGTATATTATAAGCATGATTACAGTGCCGGAGTGGATATCTCCAGATATAAGAATATACCGGTTCCCACCTCCTATATGGCTGAGAAATCGGACTACGACTTTGTGGGAGGTTACGATCATCAGCGAAAGGCAGGAATTCTCCACGTAGCGGATCATCATGTCTCTCCGGGCAAGAAACAGTGGACCTGGGGGAATGGTGACTTTGGGAAGGCATGGGACCGGAATCTTACGGATTCGGACGGTCCTTATATTGAACTGATGACGGGGGTCTATACGGATAACCAGCCGGATTTTACCTGGCTGAAGCCTTTTGAGGAGAAGAGCTTTAAGCAATATTTCATGCCCTATAAGGCAGTGGGTGCGGTGAAGAATGCCACCATCTGCGCGGCAGTTAATATGGAGCTGACCGAAGAAGGGATTAAAGCCGGTGTCTATGCCACCGGCAGATATGAGAATGCCGTCATCCGAATTTCCAACAGGGAGAGAATCCTTCATGAAGCAAAAGCTGTCATTTCTCCGGTTGAAATCTATGAGGAGACCATACCTCCGGCAGCAGGGAATCCGGTGGAAGATGAAACGGATCTGAAAATAGAAGTATATGCGGACGGCGAGCTTCTGGTGGAATATCAGCCTCAGCCGAAGAAGGAGCAGGAGCTTCCGAAGCCTGCGGAGGAGGCAAAGGATCCGGAGGAGATAAAGACCAATGAAGAGCTCTACCTCACCGGTCTTCATCTGGAGCAGTACCGTCATGCGACCTATTCCCCGGAAGCATATTATCTGGAGGGCCTTAAAAGGGACGAAGGAGATATCCGGATCAATAACGCTTACGGCAAGCTGCTGTTATTAAGGGGGGCCTTCCGGGAAGCCGAAGGGTATTTCAGAAAAGCCCTGCAGCGTGCTGTCTGGAAGAATCCCAATCCCTATGACAGTGAGCCGTATTATAATCTCGGCCTCTCCTTGTTCTATCAGGATAAAATGAAAGAAGCCTATGATGCATTCTATAAAGCGACCTGGTCCGGTGAGCAGCAGGAGATGTCCTTCTACTACCTGTCGGCAATCGATGCAAAGCAGGGGAACTATGTATCCGCACTGGAATTAATAACGAAAGGCCTGATCAAGAATTCCCATAATATAAAAGCCAGAGGGTTAAAAGCATACCTTCTCCGAAAGCTGGGGTGTCTTGATACCGCGGGAGACTGGATTCATGAGAATCTGGACGTCGACGGCTTCGATTACTTATCCATGTTCGAAATGAGCCGGCTGGAGGAGGCTGATCAGTCCCGGATACAAAAGGATATGTGCCGCCTTATGAGAGACCATACGGAGAACTTCCTGCAGGTTGCCAGAGATTACGCAGAATTCGGTGCGTATGAGGAAGCGGTCCTGGTCCTTAGGCTGTGCGGACAGCCCAGCCCCCTGCTGTATTATTATGAGGCGTATTATTCGGATAAACTGAATTCTTCCGGCAAAGCTAAGAATACGGATGCCGTATATCATTCATACAAAGCACTTGATAAGGAGAACCATACAGAAGCAGCATGTAATGCAATAAGCGGCTCCGTATCACATGAGACCAAAAGCATATTCGACCGTGCCGAGAGCACCCGCCCTGATTACTGCTTCCCCAATAAGCCGGAGGACATAGCGGTACTCTATCATGCGATCAATCATAATCCAAAGGGTGCAAAAGCATATTATTATCTTGGCAACCTTTTCTATGATAAGAAGCAGTATGATCTGGCAGTGAAGCTGTGGGAAAGCTCGGCGGAGCTGGATGACAGGTTCCCGACGGTTCTGCGCAATCTTGCCCTGGCTTATTATAACAAGCAAAATCAACTGGAGAGGGCAAGAAAGATACTTGAAAAAGCGTTTGAACTGGACCGTACGGATTCAAGAATCTTTATGGAATTAGACCAGCTGTATAAGAAGCTTGGTGTGTCTTGCGGTGAGCGGCTGAAGAACTATGAAGCCTATCCGGGGCTTTACCGGGACAGGGATGACCTGGCAATTGAGTATATAACCCTCCACAATCAGCTTGGACGATATGAGGAGGCATATCAATTGATCATGGGCCGCAGATTCCATCCCTGGGAGGGCGGTGAAGGAAAGGTCACGACACAGTATACCATCGCACTGGTGGAGCTGGCGAAGAAGGCCATCGCCGGGAAGGAATATAAGAAGGCCGAAGATTACCTTAAGCAGGCACTGAGCTATCCTGAGAACTTGGGGGAAGGCAAGCTGGAAGGGACCGGAGATAACCATATCTATTATTATCTTGGGTACGCAGCGGAACTGTCGGCAGCAGAAGACAACACAGCCGAAGGCGCGGAAGCTGTGCACGAATATCGGGAAAAGGCAAGGGAATATTATAAGAAAGCTTCCCAGGGTGCCGGTGAACCGGCAGGCATGATGTACTATAATGACCAGCCTGCCGATATGATATTATATCAGGGGTTTGCTTTTCAAAAGCTTGGCAGCCGGGAGGAAGCAGCCGCAAGATTTTGCAGCCTGACCGAATACGGAGAAAAACATCTTAAGGACCATGTCCGCATCGGTTATTTTGCCGTATCGCTTCCTGATTTTCTGATCTTTGAGGAGGACCTGGATATCAGGAACCAGGCGCATTGCTATTATCTGATCGGGCTTGGCAATATAGGATCAGGCAGGCTTGAGGAGGCAGAGGAAGCGCTTGAGAAAGCCCTGTCCCTGGATCAGAATCATATTAACTGCCTGCGTTATCTTAACGATATTAAGGTTATGATGCGGTAATATACCGATGTAATGTTCGAAGTGAGAAGGGATGAAGAATACTATGAGCATATCAATTAATCTGCACGACAAATGGAGATATGAATTAGATGAAGCCGACCGGGGCATTGGAGAGAATTGGGCTTCACGGACACTGGCCGGGGAGGGCTTTGCTGTCCCGGGGACCACTGCCGGCAATAAGCTGGGGGATCCGGTCAGTATTGACAGGAAGCTGACCAGGGAGGCAGTCCGGTGTCTGCGTGAGGAATATAAGTATGTCGGTGCGGCCTGGTACCAGACCGGTTTCTGTGTGAAGGACAGCTGTGATAAGAAGCAGGCGGTTTTATTCCTGGAGCGTATCATGTTTGAAAGCCGGGCCTGGATTGACGGCCATTATATCAGCAGCAGGGACAGTCTCTCGACTCCCCATCAATATGACATTACAAAGTATATTACACCGGGAAGGGAGCAAAGCCTGACGGTCAGGGTGGACAATCGAGATATACATAAGATCAGCCCCTATCCCAGTGCTTATACGGATGAAACGCAGACCATATGGAACGGTATTGCGGGCAGGTGTGAGATCAATATAAATGACGCCGTTACATTTGATAAGGTGATAACAGGCGTGTCCCTTCAAAAGAAGGAGATCAGTATCTCCTTTGATTTGGAGAATTCCTATGGAACAGATGTTTCATCCGTACTGGCCGTAAGAATTAAAAAGGAGGAACGGACATTGGCCGGCCGTGTCACGGAGCCGTTCAAACTGGGAAGTACCGGGCATGCAGATATTATCCTGCCTCTTACGGATGCCATCACCCTGTGGGATGAATTCAATCCTGTCCTGTACTCCCTGGAGATTGAATTATCAGAGGCAGAGAGCGGAACCGTCTTAGCCGGTTATTCCAGGCAGACAGGCTTCAGGCATCTGGGTCAAACGGGCGGTATTCTTCAGGTAAACGGACTCCAGCGCTTCTTAAGAGGGAATCTGGATTGCTGTGTATACCCTCTCACGGGACATCCGCCCATGGAGACGGAGCATTGGAAGGAAGTATTTGCCCGGACAAAAGCGTATGGACTGAATCATATCAGGTTCCATTCCTGGTGTCCGCCGGAAGCTGCGTTTGAAGCGGCAGATCAATTGGGGCTATATCTGCAGGTGGAAGGACCTGTGTGGATGGACACCTGGATGGGCTGCACCGTCGGCAGTCATGAAGAGCATTATGGATATCTGCCGGAAGAGGCGCTGCGTATCATAAATACCTATTCCATCCACCCCTCCTTTTTAATATTCAGCAACGGCAATGAATTGAACGGGGATTTTGTATTGCTGGAAAGCATCATAGAACGGCTGAGGAAGCAAAATCCCCATATACTGTATACCCTGTCCACCAATTGGGACAGACAGATGACCGGGCAGGATGATCTGTTTATTACCCAATCCGTGGATGGGACGGGGATTCGGGGCCAGTTTTATCTGGACCGGTTAGTGACCGGTACCCTGCTTGATTATTCGGAAGCGGTTAAAAAGAGGGAGATACCGGTACTGGCACATGAGGTGGGACAATATGCGGTCTATCCCAATGCCGCGGAGATTCCCAAATTCACGGGTGTGTTAAAGCCTGTTAATTATGAAGTGATTAAAGAAGATCTTAAGGAGAAGCAGCTGTTTTCCTATCTTCCCGGCTTTGTCCGGGCTTCCGGCAGGTTATCCTGGGCATTATATAAAGCGGAGCTGGAAGCAGCCCTGCGTACGAAAGGCTTTGGGGGCCTGCAGCTGCTGGGGCTCCAGGACTTTCCCGGGCAGAGTACGGCTACCATCGGCGTACTGGATTGTTTCTTTGACAGTAAGGGATATGGGAGCGAAGAGGAATTCAGAGGCTTTTGTAATTCGACCGTAGTATTGGCCAGAATGGATAAGTTCCTGTACAAAACGACGGAGAATTTTGTTGCGGATATCGAGGTTGCACATTATGGGAGCGAGGCATTAAGGGACGTCCGTATTATTGTCAGCCTGGAGGAGCATCATGGGGATATCCTCTGGACCGGAACTTTTATGGCTGAGGAGATACCCGTAGGGTTATACACAGGGAATATGCATGTGGATGAGGATATTTTCGCATCCCTGAAGGGGAAATCTCCGCTGATATTAAAGGCAGGCATCCATAATACGGAATATTGGAATTCCTGGGATATCTGGGTATATGAGGAGACCATTGCTTCAGCCAATTGCTATCCAGCGCTTACCGTGGAAGCTATGGAGAAATTACAGCGGGGAGAGAAGGTACTTCTTCTGCCCAAGGCGGAGAACCTAAAGAATACCGGGCCGGGTAAATTCTTCCCTGTATTCTGGAGTCCGGTGCATTTTACCAGTACCGATCCCTGCGGTATGATAATTGACAACCGGAATCCCTTGTTCAGTGATTATTATCCCTCAGGAGATTACGCGGATTTTGAGTGGAAGAACATTCTGGAGAACAGCGTGTCCGTTAATCTTGATCATTTACCGGGATTTGACCCGGTCACCCTGCTGGTTCCTAATTTCTTCAACAACCATAAATTCTCCAATCTGTTTGAAGCAAGGGTGCTGAACGGATCGGTCCTGGTATGCAGTCTTGATCTGGATACCGGAGCGGAGGACCATATAGAGAGAAGATCGCTAAAGCAGGCCCTGTTCCGGTATTTTGCTTCGGAAGACTTTAACCCTCAGCAAAGAATAGACATTGACAGTTTTAAGGATATATTTCTTATATAGGATCAGCAGGAGATCCAAAGCAATATGAAGGTAACAGGAAAAGGCAATTCTGCAGGTAAGATCCGGGTGATAGAGAAAGGTACAAAAATTCATATGAATGGGACGGACAGCAAAATCATAATAAATACCGATATTACCTATCAGACCATGGAAAGCTTCGGTGCCAGCGGAGGCTGGTGGGCCCAATACGTGGGCGGATGGGATAAGGCCTGTGCATTGAACAAAAGGACAGTAAGGGAAGAGCTTGCCATGCTTTTATATGACAGGGAATACGGGATCGGTTTAACCAATTACCGTTATAATGTGGGGGCAGGTTCTGCGGACAGCGGAAAGGGCAATATCGAAGATGTGCACCGCAGGGCGGAAAGCTTTGAGACTGCTCCCGGCGTATATGACTGGAATAAGGATGCGAACGCAGTCTGGTTCCTGCGAAAAGCGGCGGAGCTGGGAGCAAAAGAAGTGGTATTCTTCTGCTGCAGCCCGCCGGAGCGCCTGACCATGAACGGACTTGCCCATATGGAGGAAGGCAGCAGGGGGAACCTGTTACCGGAGAATTATACGGAATTCGCCAGGTATGTTCTTGACGCGGCGGAACATTTTATACAAGAAGGAATTCCGGTAAGGTATATCTCTCCTATTAATGAACCCCAGTGGTTCTGGTGCGGAAGGCAGGAGGGCTGCCGGTATGAACCCGGGGAGGCGACCGGCGTATACAGAGCCTTCGTGAAGGAATGGAAAGAAAGACCGGGCCTGAAGGAAGCACGCATATCAGGACCTGAAAGCGGGGAATGGAAGGGCGAGACGATTCCATATACGGCTGCCATATTGGAGGATCCGGAGCTTCGGGAACATTTCGAAGTGATCGATAACCATTCCTACTGGACAAAGGCGGAGGATAAGAAAGACTTTAAGGCCTGGATGGAGGAATTCCATCCTGAGGTCAGGCTTCGTATGAGTGAATGGTGCGAGATGGTAAACGGTTCCGATTATACTATGGATTCGGCATTTAACCTTGCCGAGGTCCTGACCGAGGATCTGACCATACTTGAAGTGGTATCCTGGCAGATATGGGTGGCAGTCGGACCCGTCGGACATCGTAATGCCGTGATTTATATCGATGAAGAGAAGCAGACCTATGAGCCCCTGAAAAGACTGTGGGGATATGGGAATTATACCAGATTCATCAGACCGGGCTTCACCAGAGTAAAGGTGCTGCATGAGAATGGCCGGACGGAAGAACTGAAGCCTGTTGCATTCCGGGGTGTGAATGAAAGAGGAGAGGAGCAACTGGCAGCGGTATTCCTTAACCGCAGCGCTGCTCACAGAAGCTTTTCCTTATGCGATGAGGGGAGAACAGAATACAGTAAAATTAATATATACGAGACCTCTGAGCAATTTAATCTGGCATGTATTCTGGAAAGAGACTATAATAAGAACATGGTTATTGATTTAAATCCGATGTCCATCACTACCGTCATATTTACGGGGGCATCCTGATGCTCCCACCGCAGAAGGACGAGGGATTTATTTAATAATCCTGCCGGAAAAACCGGATTATATGATAAATCACCGAAAGAAGGGGTCATTATGTCTCAGACACGAATTCTATCTATGACGGGTACCACGGGTGAACAAAGAAGGAAAGGAGTTGATGTGTACCTATAATATATAAGGAGAAATTAAATAATGAAAGAAGCTCATTCCATCTTTGGAACGATACGGACGTTAAGAGGGAATCAACGGGCCTGTGTAATAACAGAACCCTTGTGGTCGCTTCCGAATAATCTGATATTGCCCTTCGCATCAGTCTATATGTCAGCCATAGGCTTAAATGATGCGCAGATCGGCATGACAGCCAGCATAGGACTGGGCATCCAGTTTATCTGGGCACTGTTCTCGGGAGCTATTGTAGATAAGTATGGCAGGTGCCGGACGACTCTGGTCTTCGGCCTGCTTAGCTGGACAATTCCGTGTATGCTCTGGGCGGGGGCGCAGGGATACCGGTATTTTATAATTGCAGCCTCATTAAACAGCATGTGGAGGATAACCGGCAATAGCTTCAGCTGCCTAATTGTTGAAGATGGTGATACCGAGAAGCTCATCAGCATATATACGATCCTTAACCTGATCGGACTAGCCGCGGGGTTTCTATCACCCCTCCTGGGGCTTTTGATCGGCCGGTTTGCCTTAGTTCCGGTCATGCGCATGCTATATGTGCTGGCATTACTTATGATGACCGGTAAGTTCCTCCTGCAATACCGCATGATGAGAGAAAGCAATATTGGTATAAGGCGTATGGAAGAAAGCAGGAAAAGCTCCCTGCTGTCAATGACCTTCGGGGGATGGGGCTGCCTGATATCGTCCCTGCGCAGTACTAAGCTGGCATTATTCATTGTGCTTATTATTCTGATGAACTGCTTTAGTGTCATACAGACTGCATTCTGGCCGCTGTTTGTCACATCCGGGTACGGTATAGAGAACTCCCTGCTGTCTGTGTTCCCGTTTGTAAAATCCATTACCACGTGCTTCGTATATCTTTTTGTTACGTCCAGGATCCGGCTTAATTCAATTCGTAATCCGTTATACTTAGGGCTTGGCATGCATCTGGCAGGGCTGGTGCTGCTGATATCATGCATTCCTCTTGGCAGTGCCGCCATATGGGCCGTATTCCTGTCGGCTGTCTTCGATGCATTTGCATTTACCATCCTGTCACCGTTGACGGAGACACTGCTGTCTGTAAACATCCCTGCCCGGGAAAGAGCCCGTGTGAACAGCCTGATCACAGCTTTGATCCTGCTGGTCAGTGCACCCATAGGCCGGATCGCCGGTCAGCTGTCCGCCCTGGATCGTATCTATCCACTGATGTTGAACATAGGCTTATTATTGTTGGAAATGCTGATAGCTGCTTACAGTATCAGGCATCTACAGAAATAATAAATAATACATCGGCAGTATAACATTATTATAAACATTCTATTACAAGCATTCTGTCACAAGTACAAGCATTCTGTTACAAGTATAAGCATTCTGTACAAGCATAAGTCGCAGGAAGCAGGGCAACGGACCTCAGGACCGGTTGTCCTGCTTCCTGCATTACCTGAATCTTTGTTAATAAACTCACAAAAATTAAAGAACGATTAAGATTTACTGTAAAATGGGAAAGTGTGGTTGAAAAAGACTACAGGAAACGATATACTGTTAATAGCTTAAGCAAAACCAGATCATGAATAATGAGAGGGGGGTTCTACTGTGATCACAGTTTATCTATGTTTTCTGGCAGGCGGTGCGGTTATACCGTTGATCAGTTTCTTTTTAGGCTTTCTCAGCAATGAAGTCGACGCAGATGCGGATGCCGGTTTCGACACAGGTACCGGTGCCGGTTTGAATACAGATGCGGATATCAGTATGGATATCGGCGGGGATGCGGGTATGGATATGACGGTGGATACGGATATCGGTTCCGGGCCGGCCTTTCAACTGCAGGCGGATACCGGTTCCGGCATTGACCTGGGACTCTATCCCACTTCGTTAATGTCATTATCGGCACTGGCCCTGATCTTCGGTGCCGTCGGCGGGATCATGACACTGACAGGCAAGGGTAAAGTCCTGACCTTTGTTACGGCAGTCATCGTCGGATATGTCGCTTCGGTGATTGTACAGACCATCATCAAATCCTTAAAAAAGATACAGACAAGAAATTACGGTATCAATGAGAATGATCTGCTTATGTATGATGGGACTGTAATTGATACGATCCTTCCGGGACAATTGGGCTCCGTAAGCTTTGTCACCCTGCAGAATGTGAGGGTCAGTTATCCTGCCAGATGCGATAACAGGGAAATAAAGCTTGAGACGGGACGAAGCGTCCGGGTGAAAGAGATACAACATGGGGTATTTATCGTGGAACCTAAAAATAAATACGAGTAGAAAGCTATTGAAGTAAAGTCAAAGAAGAATAAGGAGGATTTAACATGGTGTTATCAACTTATGCGGGAGCCAATTTCCAAGCTGTCTTAATCACCGTAATTGCTGTTGCGGCAGCCCTGGCTATACTGACCGTTATCTTTCGCATGTGGAGAAAAGTTCCGCAGGACAAAGCAATGGTAGTAACAGGCTTGAAGAAGAGAGTGATTACCGGCGGCGGCGGACTGGTAATTCCCGTATTGGAAAGAACAGATACAATCTCATTAGGTAACATACAGCTCAATGTAAACACATCCCAGACCATGTCATCCCAGGGTGTTCCCATCGATGTGCTGGGTACGGCAGTGATCAAGGTCCGTAATACCCATGAGAGCATCTATACTGCCATTGAGCAGTTTACCGGTGCCAATGAGATGCAGATTCAAAAATCCATCGGAGACCAGGTAACCTTGATTCTGGAAGGCAAGCTGCGTGAGATTGTAGCCTCCATGACGGTGGAACAGATATATAACGACAGGGAAGCTTTCTCAGCCAAGGTGCAGGAGGTGGTCGGCACCAAGATCGGTGAGATGGGCTTAGAGTTAAAGGACTTCTCTATTAAGGATGTCAATGATACCAACGGATATATCAGAGCACTGGGTGCCAAGCAGATCGCAGAGAAGAAGAAGGATGCTGAGATCGCCCAGGCGATGGCATTAAAGGAAGAGTCCATTAAGAAATCAGAGGCGACCAAAGAGGGTGAGAGAGCCCGGCTGGAAGCACAGACAGAAGTAAGTGCTGCCATGAAGGCGAAGGAAGTCCAGGAAGCAGAATACCGTATCGAACAGGAATCGGCCAAAGCCAAAGCAGATGCTGCTTATGAAATCCAGAAGAGTATCACATATAAGGAAGTAATTGCCGCACAGATGGAAGCGGATATACTTAAGCAGGTAAAGCAGAAGGAGCTTCAGGAAGCCCAGCTGCAGGTGGATATTGCCAGAGAGTTAAAGCAGATCGAGCTGGAGCAGAGGCGTGCCGAGAAGACCCGTGAGGAACTGCGGACCAAGGTTGTGGAGCCTGCCAATGCGGACAGGGAGCAGAAGAAGGCGGAAGCAGATGCGGTAAAATATGCCCAGATAGCGGAAGCGGAAGCCAGGGCGGAAGCGAAGAAGGCGGAAGCCAACGCAGAAGCGGAGGCCATCCGGCTGAAAGGAAAAGCGGAGGCAGATGCAGCCGCCATCAGCGGTGATGCAAAAGCAAAGGCGATTTCTGCAGTGGGTCTGGCAGAAGCCGAGGCAATCAAGGCAAAGGGTCTTGCGGAAGCGGAAGCCATGGAGAAGAAAGCGGAAGCTTACCGCAAGTATACAGGAGCCGCTATGGCTGATAAGCTGATCGAACAGCTGCCTGATATCGCCAAAGCTATCGCTGAGCCTCTCAGCCAGATTTCCGATATTAAGATATACGGAGGCGGAATTGACAGCGTTGCAGATAATGTTCCCGCAGTTCTCGCTAAGGTATTCGATACGGTACAGAGTTCAGTCGGCATCGATATGAAGAATATCATAATGGCTGACAGCCTGGAGGCAAGAACCACAAAGAATATTAATGTATCCGGTGTGAATGAGAATCTTCTTGCCGATGACGTGAAGTAATAATCCGGGTCAATATTATTAATAATGAGTATGAGTTCATGAAATTTATAATAACTTTTTACAAAAATGGCACAATATAATTTGTGCCGTTTTTTTTGTGGAAAAACAGGCAAACTATATATAAGGTATGACCGGAACATAAGATATGACCCGATCATCGGGAATTACGGGCTTCATAGCAACGAATCATTGACTTAACCTAATTTTCTGTATCAGGAGGAGCTTAGCATTGCTAATCTTATTGGAAGGAATCAATTACTATATAAATTCGCCCTTTCGGACTATTATCCTGTTAGCGCTGATTGCCTTGATCTGTTTTATTCTTTTGCTGTTATATTACCGCTTCAACCATTTTGGCAGGAGGATACGCTTTCCTATGAACTGCCTGGGCACGGAGGATAAGCTTGGACCAAAGGAATGGGAGCAGGAGATGCTCACACTGGCTGCGGAGCATAAGCAGGTCAGATTGATAAGATACAGCTTTGTACTGGATGATTACAACCAGGTCGCATATAAGAAATTGAACAGGATCCGCGATACCATATCGGAGATTTCCGCGGATATAATTTCATTAATTCCGGCAGCACGCTGGCTCTTTGATAATTTCCAGATGATGTATCGTGAGATTAAAAAGGTCAGGACCTCGGGCACCAGCTATGCCATATTGCCCATACTTAAGTCCAGGCAGTACGGGGGCTTTCCGAGGATCTATGTGGTAGCCAAGAAGATGGTAGCCCTCTCCGGCGGACATCTGAATGAAGAAAATATCTCAGTTATGCTGAAGGCTTACCAGACCCAGATACCCTTAACCGATAAGGAATTATGGGCGCTTCCGGAGATGCTTGGCTTTTGTCTTCTGGAGAGTATTATAGATTCTGCGGAAGAGATTCTGCGAATGATTGACGTGAAGTCGAAAGCGGACAGCTTTGTAAGAGAGAGACTGGATAATAAGCCTATGGATATCTCCGTACTTTTAACAGAATTAAGTCCGGAGCTTAAGAAAAATTACTCTTTTCATTCTCATGTAATTTATCAGCTGAAGAATATGTCCTTTCATGATCTGGCTATCCAGAGATACATTGAATATCATTTTAATTCAAAAGGAAAATTAAAGCCGTCCAATATCTTTCTGGAGGAAGGTAAGGCAGAATCCTTCCTGGAGACTAATATCCGGGCGCTGATCGTAAGCCTCAGGGATATTAACGAGGTGGATGAAGAAAGATTCTTCGAGGAATATTCTTATCTGGAACAGATTCTAAGTAAGGATCCGGACGGTATCTATTCCATGATGGATGCGGAAGCCAAGGGCATGTACCGGGGTGTTATTGTTAAGCTGTCCCTGCGTTACCGGATTAATGAGGAGAAGATCGTTAATGACTGCCTCCTGTTAGCCATGGAAGGAAGAGACGGTATCCATTGCCCTCATCATGTAGGTTCCTATTTGTTAGGAACAGGCTATCCCATATTAAAAGCGAAGATTTTAGACAGGACGGTTCCGCAGAAGCTTAAAAAATCCCGTAATATAAAGGGCTCGTTATATTTTGCCGTTCTTTTTCTGATAGTAGGGCTAATCGCTTTATTTATCCTGTGGATTTCTTATCGCTGGGGAAGACAGGGGGACGGCTGGTATCATGCCATTCTTTTATTGGCAGGGCTTCCGCTGTTTGCCGGTATATCCCTTGAGTTAACGAATTTTATATTTACACGTAGAATCATGGTGAAGAAGATTCCAAGTCTGAATTATATCTCAGAGATACCGGAGGAAGCCAGGACCTTCGTAGTTATGCCGGTTATAGTATCCTCCAGGGAACAGGGACTGGAATATATGGACCGTCTGGAGAAGCATTATCTTGCCAACCGCCAGAATAACCTCCATTTTGCTCTTCTGGCAGATCATGAGGATTCTCCGGAACAATTCCTCCCCAAGGATGAGGTAATAGAAAATGCCTTAATTGCGCGCATGAAGGAATTGAACGAGTTATATCCGGACCCGCATCAGCGCTTCTGCCTGTTCTTCCGCTATCGCAAATGGAACAAATCCGAGAATTGTTATATGGGCTGGGAGCGCAAAAGAGGAAAGCTGGAGGAATTCAATAATCTTCTGAACGGGATACCGAAGGAGGAGACCAGCTTCTCGGGATTATTCTGCGAGGAGGAACTGCTGCCGACCTTCCGGTATGTCATCACACTGGATGCGGACACGAATCTGCTGAGAGACAATGCCGCCAAGCTGGTAGGTGTAATCCATCACCCGCTGAACCGGCCGGTGCTTGATCCGGATAATCAGAAGGTGAAGGAAGGCTATGTAATCATTCAGCCTTCGGTACGAAATCATATCGTAGATAAGAGCGGAAGCAGGTTTGCCGAGATTTTCGGCGGGGAATCCGGTCTGGCTCATTACGGAGCGGTAATATCAGACATCTATCAGGATATCTTCAATGAAGGAATCTATATCGGTAAGGGGATTTATGATGTACAGGCCTTTCATAAGCTGCTTCACAACCGTATTCCGGAGAACAGCGTACTAAGCCATGATCTGCTGGAGAGCTGTTATGCAAGAACCGCATTTTCCAGCACGGCGAAGATAATGGACAGCTTTCCTGCCAGCGTGCTTTCCTTTGCCAAGCGTGAGCACCGGTGGATCCGGGGCGACTGGCAGCTGCTGCCTTGGTTGTTCTCCAGGAAGAAGGTCAATGGAAAGGTTCTCTGTGCTCTTGCCAAATGGAAGATCTTTGATAACCTCCGGCGCAGCTTTGTGCCGCTTAGTAAGACGCTGTTCCTTCTTTTTAATATGGCATTCTTTCCGAAGATATTCTGGTTATGGATACCTCTGCTGTTTTTTGGCGATGTATTTCAGATCATCGTATTGTTGATTGCAGTTTTGATGCAGAAGTTTTTCCGGCCGAAGCTTGCTTTGGTGTACAAGGGCTTTCTGCGGGAATTAGGGACCATGTGCGAACGGGCGGTGATAGAATTTGCCATCACGCCTTACCGGGCTTATATTGCTACGGATGCCATGCTGAGGACCATATTCCGGTTATTTATCACCAAGAAGAACCTGCTGAGGTGGAATACTGCGGAATCTGTGGATTCTTCGATCATTAATACGAAGAAAGGGTATTTCCTGACCATGTGGAGCACCTTGCTTGCCGCATTCCTGCTTCTCATGATCATGCTGCTACAGGATATTCCCGCAGTAGGTCTGGTATTTGCCGTACTGGTAACCGTTCTCTGGTTTCTGGCTTTCCATATCGCTTACGCCGTAAGCCAGCCAAAGGAAAAGAAATTAAAAAAGGATCAGCCGGAAGACATTATGCTTTTGCTGGAGACAGCCAGAAGAACCTGGCAGTTCTTCAAGGAATTCTCCACGAAGGAGAACAACTGGCTTTGTCCGGATAACTATCAGGTATCACAGGCGGTGAAGGTGAGTGATAAGACATCACCTACCAATATCGGGCTCCAGTTCATGGCAATCCTGTCCGCAAGGGATTTTGGCTTTGAAACCTTAAGCTCCACTGTTACGAATCTGGAAAACCTCATGGATACGGTTCAAAGGCTTTTAAAGTGGAAGGGGCATCTCTATAACTGGTATCAGGTGAATACTTTGGAGGTGCTGAATCCGGCATACATCTCCACCGTGGACAGCGGCAATTTCCTGGGACATATCATAGCAGTGAAAAACGGACTGCTGGAGCAGTTTGATAAGCCCATCCTGTCCGATTCCTATATGGAGGAGATACGCAACAGTGTAAATCAAAGCAATTATGAATTGAGCCACTCCGATTGTGTCAGACATTTTGCTCCGTCAAAGCTTGATAACAGATATAATACCGTCCAGGCATTCCTGGAGGATGTCACGGATATCTGGGAGGAGTTAAACGGCAGGGAGATAAAACCCTGCAATCATACCAGATGGACCAGGGTCCTGATGAAGATGGTTGAAGATATGGTGAATGAAACTGCCGCACTGCAGCTTAAGGATTCAAGCCTTCCTTCCCGGATTACCCTGCGCCAGCTGATAGATCGGGAGAATAAGCAGGCAGTCCTTCTGGGGAACCGGATCAGGACCCTGTGCAATAAGATAGATAATCTGGTGGCAGGTGTTGATTTCCGTTTCCTGTATAATGACGGCAGGATGCTGTTCCATATTGGTTATCATGTATCCAATCATGTACTGGATGGCGGCTGCTATGACCTGATGGCTTCCGAATGTGCGCTGACCAGCTTGCTGGCTATTGCGAAAGGGGAGGTACCCATGAAGCATTGGTTCAAGCTGGGAAGGCCCCTTACGATTGTTAAGGGAATACCGTGCTTCGTATCCTGGAGCGGTACCATGTTCGAATACCTGATGCCAAATCTGGTATTTAAGGAATATGAGGGCTCCGTCTACTCGGAGACTGCGAAGGCAGCTGTTCTCCAGCATATGAAATATGCGCAGGAAGCAGGGATACCCTGGGGCATCTCGGAATCCCAGTATTACCGCTTTGATCTGAATTCTAATTATCAATATAAAGCGTTCGGGGTTCCGAAGATAAGACTTCAGCCGGTACGAAAGAATTCCCTGGTTGTGGCACCCTATGCAACCCTGCTGGCTCTGGATATTGCCAGCCAGGAATGTATTGAGAATCTGAAGGATTTGCAGGGTCTGGGTGCATTCGGAGAATTTGGCTTCTACGAATCCATAGATTTTAATGTGCCAAGCTCCATCGATATGACCCCTTATTGTATCGTACGCTCTTACATGGCGCACCACCAGGGCATGAATCTGGTGGCGATCAATAATTATCTTCACCATGGAATCATGAAGGCACGCTTCCACTCGGAAGCTATGATTAAATCGGCGGAGGTGCTGCTGGAAGAGAAACGGGATTCCCATCTCATCTCCCTGGCCAAGAGAGGCTATACCATTAAGATCGGTAAACCGTTATTCCGTGAGGTGGTATTCAGCAACCGGTATATCAACAGTGTAACACCTGAGATACCGGTGGTGAATTATATGGCCAGCAACAAGTACTCCCTGATGATTACCTCGGATGGGGACGGCTTCAGCAGATATGAGGACATGATGCTCTACCGCTGGAGAGGGGATGTCTATGCGAACACGGGCAGTTATATCTATATTAAGGATGTAAAGCAGAGCAAATACTGGAGCACCACCTATCATCCTACAAAGGCTGTGCCGGATGACTACCAGGCGGTATTTACTCCTCACCAGGCCGAATTCAAGAGGCGGGACGGGGATATCACCACCCATATGATCGTCAGTCTGGATTCGGATCATAATTTTGAGATCCGTAAGGTCAAGCTGTCCAATCACAGCAATGAAGCGAAGCATCTGGAGGTAACCAGCTATATGGAGGTAGTAGGAGATACCCATATGGCGGAGCTCAGCCATCCTGCTTTTAATAAACTGTTCCTGGAGAGTGAATATATAGAAGAACAGGCTCTGTTCCTGTCAAGACGCAGGGGTAAGAAGGACGGCAACAGTCCGTATCTCATGCATATGGTAAGAGGCGGTTCAAAATTTGCCGGTAAGGTGGAATGTGAGAATGACAGAAAGCGCTTCATAGGCCGTAATAATAATCTGGAGAATCCGGAGGCTGTTGCCTGCAGTCTGTCTTATACCAACAGTGCAGGCTTTAATAACGATCCCATTATGAGTCTTCGGGTAGACCTGTATATGGAAGCCGGGGAATCAGCCTGCATATCATTTATCACCGGCATCTGTGAAAGCAGGGAGGAGGCTGTCAAGCTGGCGGATGAGCTGAATGTGAACTACCGAATTGATGACATGCTGGAAAAATTCCGGCTGCAGAAGGATCTGGAATTGAAATATCTGGAAATTACACGAGCCCAGCTGAATGCTTTCCAGGATCTGATCAGTCCCATATTCTATCCCTCCGGCAGTTATCGCGGACCGGAGGAGAATATTCGGAGGAACTTTAAGAACCAGAGTGCACTCTGGAGGTTCGGGGTGTCGGGAGATAACCCGATTATGCTCCTTCGGGTAACCGACCTGGAGGCGGAGGGAATTATCAGGGATGTATTAAAAGCATATGAATATATGAGAATTAACCGGATACAGGTGGATCTTATAATATTAATTGATGCAAAGCACGGTTATCTGCAGGAGGTGGATGATCTGATCAATGATATGACAAGTTCCCTGCGGATCCATGATTCAGGCAGTGAAAGACCAAGCTTTTTCATGCTCCATACCTTCCAGATGATACCGGCAGAGATTGATCTTCTATATACGGTAGCACGGATCGTCTTCTCTGAAGAGACCGGAATCTATTTTCGGAATGTGAAAGAGAATCTGGAAGAACCGGAGGATGAATAAAAGGGATAGAATGGAGGATTAATATGGGTGCAGCGGCTGCGACAGGCTATATGAATAGTGAGACCGGTCAGAATTATGAATACTTCAACGGTTTTGGAGGCTTTATCCATGACGGAAAGGAATATGAGATCATACTGGAAGGAAATACCAGACCTCCCATGCCCTGGATTAATGTGATTGCTAACAAAGCCTTTGGTTTTCAGATATCGGAATCGGGCGGAGGCTTTACCTGGAGCGTGAACAGCAGAGAGAATAAAATCACTCCCTGGTCCAATGATCCGGTCAGTGACCGGGCTTCGGAGGCAATCTATATCCTGGATGAGGTCTCCGGTGATATCATAACTCCGGTGTCTTTAGGAAGATGGGACCGGGGACTGTACCGTACCAGGCATGGCTTTGGATATACGACATTTCTGCATGAGGAAGCGGAGCTGGGGCAGGAGCTTACGGTCTTTACTCCCCTGGAGGAGCCGGTCAAGCTATGGAGATTAAGACTGACCAACCGGTCCCAGCGGGTCAGATATCTCAGCCTGACCTATTATGTGGAATGGGTACTGGGCACGAACCGGGAATATACCAATCCCTATATTCTGACATCCTACAACAATGAGCATGAATACCTGGATGCTACTAATATCTATACCATGAATTTTCAGAATAACCACGCCTTTATTTTCTCCAGTGAGATGATTATCGGCTATACCGGTGACCGGCAGGAGTTCCTGGGACAAAAGGGGAATCTGCACTCTCCGGACGGAGCGGATGCAAAGCTGTCCAATAATACGGGGGTCCGTTATGATCCCTGCGGAGCGATTCGTGTCTCGGCTGAGGTCGCACCGTCAGAGACGAAGACAATCCTGTTCGCGCTGGGACAAAGTAGTGATCCGAACGAGATATACCGCCTGAGACATAAGTATAAGGACGTTACGGCAGCAGATGAGGAGCTTGGGAAGGTAGGAACCTACTGGGACAGAATCCTTGGTACCATACAGGTCAGGACCAGGGATAATGCCATGAATTATATGGTGAACGGATGGCTGCTCTATCAGACCGTATCCTGCCGTATCAATGCACGTACCGCATTCTATCAATGCGGGGGAGCCATTGGATACCGTGATCAGCTGCAGGACACCTTATCTCTGGTATATACCGATCCCGAGGCACTGAAAAAGCAGATATTGATCGCCTGCAGCAGACAATTTGAGGAGGGGGATGTGCAGCATTGGTGGCATCCTCCTATGGGTATGGGAGTCCGTACCAGGATATCCGATGACCTTCTTTGGCTGCCCTATGCAACAGCGGCATATATCCGCAGTACAGGAGATGCTTCCATTCTGAAAGAGACGGTTCGCTATATTAAGGGACCGTTATTGGCGGCTGACCAGCATGAGGTCATGTTTACTCCGGAGGTCTCTGCGCTGGAAGAGAGTGTATACGAACATTGTAAGAAGACAATTAATATCACCCATTTCGGAAAACACGGCTTGCCGCTGATGGGAGGCGGAGACTGGAATGACGGAATGAACGAAGTGGGAAAGAATGGGAACGGAGAGAGTGTATGGCTGGGGTGGTTCCTGTATTCTTTGCTGGGGGATTTTATTCCCTTATGTGAGCGCATGGAGGATGCGGAATATGCAGATGAATTAAAACGTAAGAGGGAAGCCCTGATAGAAAGTATAGAAGCAAATACCTGGGACGGAGAGTGGTATCTGAGAGCTTTCTATGATGACGGCACGAAGATAGGTTCCAAGGAGAATGACGAGTGTAAGATTGATTCCATCAGCCAGTCCTGGAGTGTAATCTCAAAGGGGGCGGGTAAGGAACGGGCTCAGACTGCCATGCAGTCCGCCTGGCGCTATCTGGTCCGTGAGGAGGATTCCATCTCGCTGCTCCTTGCGCCGCCCTTTAACAAGACCACCAAGAGCCCTGGCTATATTAAGAATTATATACCCGGCATCCGTGAGAATGGTGGACAAT
>JAFADH010000281.1 GCA_023424995.1 Bacillota bacterium
GATATGGGGATATCAGCAGCGTAGCTGTTTATATAAAGCGTATCCGTGAGAAATTACGCGGTTATGATATAGATTATATCAAGACAGTATGGGGCGCCGGTTATAAGTTTACCGTAAATTAAGGGTATATAAAATGAAACATAAATCATTAATGAAGCACCAATTGATTATAAACTGCTGCATAATTACTGCAATGATGCTCGGTGTGATCTGCAGTATATTACAATATCGCAGTTATAAAGAATATGCCTTTTATAATAATGCAAGAATGCTGACTGCCGACAGTGTCAATCAGATCCTGGAATGCTTTATTGACCGTGAGTTTCAGCCGGAACGCTATCAAAAGGGGAAATACCAGGCAGTGATCATTGATCTGAGCGGAGAAATAGTATACAGCGAGAAAGATGGGTATCCGGTTGCAGATACCGTTGACATCAATGAATTTATCCAGATTGACCAAAGCCTGTTTCTTAATGACAGCAAGCATGTAAAAATGGCATTTGCATTGACAAACAAAAATGAAGCAGTCGGTTTTGCCGCGTTCTTCATTCCCAGGGAGGATGCCATAGGGTTAAAGGAACGTCAGGTAGAAGCGGCTGTATTCCTGCCGGTAATACTGGCCTGTTGTTTTATCGGTGTTATCGTACTGCTTAATGTCTTGTATATGAAAAAAAGGATCATTAATCCGGTAAATGAGATTACCGCATCCTCCAGGGCAATCATTCGCGGAGATTACCGTATGCCTATAGTCAATTATGAGAAGAGAAGGCATATGGATAATGATATAGACCTGCTGGTATATAATTTTGAACTGATGAGAGATGAACTGGAGGATAAGAGAAGGCGGGAAGAGGAATTAAAGAGAAGCCAGAAAGAACTGATTTCCTGCATTTCCCATGACTTAAAGACACCCATATCGACCATAACAGCCTATAGTGAAGGCCTCAGGGACGGACTGGCAAAGAGCCCGGAGAAGGTACATAAGTATGCGGAGGTTATTGTTGCTAAAGCACAGATATTGACAAAAATGATTCGAGATCTGCTGGAGCATTTTAATGCGGAGATGAACCAGCTGTCCATTCATAAAAAAGAACAGTATTTTAATGATTATATGGATCAATTGTCAAAGGAGCTGGAACAGGTAGTCCATTACAATCATATGGATTATTCGTATGAAAATAATGCGCCGAATCTGTTGGTGAGCTTTGATGAGAACAGAATGACCCAGGCTATCATGAACCTGATCGATAACAGTGTAAAATATATGGGCAATGACCATGGGAAGATCACAATCCGGATCGGCTTCTTACAAGGGCAAAAGCAGCTGAGGCTTCAGATTCAGGATAACGGACAGGGGATCGGCGCAACGGATATCCCCTTTGTCTTCGATAAATTCTACAGGGGAGAGAAGTCCAGAAATATGAGCATACCGGGTTCCGGGCTGGGCTTATCCATATGCAAGTATATTGTGGAAGAGCATGGCGGTGAGATCTGTTGTGAAAGCAGGCCGAAGGAGGGGACAATCCTTGAGATTTATTTACCGGTGTAATATCCTGTTATTGCAACAGCGCTATCTTCCGTCCCGTTG
The DNA here is from genome assembly GCA_023424995.1 of Bacillota bacterium. Classification (GTDB taxonomy): domain Bacteria; phylum Bacillota; class Clostridia; order Lachnospirales; family Lachnospiraceae; genus Mobilitalea. Next base: position 1,589 of record JAFADH010000281.1, read on the forward strand.
ATATAATGATTTTCTCGTCATTCATCTTCTTCATCTCCCGCATCATGGCGCTTCTGTCGACTGCCAGGTAATCTGCAAGCTCTGAAAGAGACATCGGCAAAACAAAGCTGTCGGAAGCTTTCCTCTTTTTATAATATTCAAAAAAGACGACCAGTTTGTGTCTTATGGTACGCTGGCTTATGATATCTATGTGTTCCAAGGATCTTTTTCCATAGCCGGTCAGCAGATAGCTTTGCAGCTTAATAATTATTTCACTGTTGTCTCTTATAAATTTTTCGTAGTCTGCAAAAGCTACGGTGCATTTTGACTTTGCAAATATGTAATATGAATTATTTCCTGAATCTGAAATTACATGATTCAAAAAAATATCATTCGGTTCATAATATTCAATGATACGCTTTTGGTAATCCAGGTTTATTGTCGCAAGATAAGCCGTGCCGCCGGTTATTATGCCCATCATATTATTATCCTCCGAAGGGCGGACAATCAACTCATTCCTGTTGAAGGATTTTATATTTGGCCGAAGACGATCCTTCAGCATTTCAATCTCTAAATCGGTAAGCCCGTTTATTGTTCTGGTCTTAGACATCTTACGTCACTCCATATTGTGCTTATTGAATTTGTAACCGCTACATTTTGTATTATATTTAATATTTGTTGCATATGCAATAGATATTATTGCTCAATATCGGTATAATATATCTACATACCAAAGAACAAAGAGGAGAAATGGGTTTATGAAGATAATTAAACGTAACGGTTCTGAAGAAATTTTTGATATCAAAAAAATTGTCGCAGCTGTAACAAAAGCCAATGAGTCAGCAGAAAAAAGCAGCCTGAGCAAAGAACAAATTGAAGATATAGCAGATTATGTGGGATATAAATGCAAAAAATTAAAAAGAGCGGTATCCGTGGAGGAGATTCAGGATATGGTCGAGGACCAGATCATGGCTACCGGTGCATTTGAGCTTGCAAAACGGTATGTCAAATACCGTTATCAGCGTTCTCTGGTACGTAACGCCAATACTACGGATAACCGGATACTGACTCTGATCGAATGCAATAATGAAGATATCAAGCAGGAAAATTCCAACAAAAATCCGACGGTTAACAGTGTTCAGCGTGACTACATGGCAGGCGAGGTCAGCCGGGATATTACCAGAAGATTGCTTTTGCCTGATGAGATCGTTGATGCCGATACTCAGGGAATCATACATTTTCATGATACGGATTACTTTGCTCAGCATATGCACAACTGTGATCTTGTTAATCTGGAGGATATGCTGCAGAATGGAACGGTTATCAGTGAGACCCTGATCGAAAAGCCCCACAGCTTTTCGACTGCCTGCAACATTGCCACACAAATCATTGCACAGGTGGCAAGCAACCAATACGGAGGTCAAAGCATCAGTTTGACACATTTGGCTCCATTTGTCCAGATATCAAGGGAAAAAATACGTGCGGATGTAATGGATGAAATGAAAATGCTCGGCAGCGGGTATTCCGATGAAATCCTGGAGGCAATTGTTGAAAAGAGACTCCGCAAGGAAATAACCAAAGGAGTACAAACGATTCAATATCAGGTAATAACACTTATGACAACCAATGGGCAGGCACCGTTTCTAACTGTTTTTATGTATCTAAATGAGGCAAAAAATGAACGTGAAAAGAAGGACCTTGCCATAATAATAGAAGAAATGCTGAGACAACGCTACCGGGGAGTAAAGAATGAAGCCGGTGCCTGGGTAACTCCGGCATTTCCCAAATTAATTTATGTACTTGAGGAAGATAATATAGAAGAGAGCTCGGAATATTATTATCTGACTGAACTTGCAGCAAAATGCACGACAAAAAGACTGGTTCCCGACTATATATCCGAAAAGAAAATGAAAGAATTCAAAGAAGGCAATTGCTTTCCTGTCATGGGCTGCCGCAGTGCGTTAAGTCCCTGGAAGGATGAAAACGGCAATTATAAATTCTACGGTCGTTTTAATCAGGGCGTTGTTACTCTTAATCTTATCGATGTGGCTTTATCCTCAGGCAAAGATTATAAAAGATTCTGGGAAATATTCGATGAGCGGCTGGAACTCTGCTATCAGGCGCTTATGTATCGCCACAACCGCTTAAAGGGTACATTATCCGACGCGGCTCCCATACTTTGGCAGTATGGCGCATTGGCGCGGCTTAAGAAAGGTGAAACCATAGATAAGCTGCTTTACGGCGGTTATTCTACAATTTCCCTCGGCTATGCAGGCCTGTATGAGTGTACAAAATATATGACGGGAAAGTCTCATACGGATCCGGATGCATCCTCCTTTGCACTTGACGTTATGAAATATATGAATGACGCATGTGACAGATGGAAAGAGGAAACTAATATCGGGTTCAGTATATACGGCTCTCCGATTGAAAGCACAACATATAAATTTGCAAAATGCCTGCAAAAACGGTTTGGAATTATTAAAGGTATCACCGATAAAAGCTATATTACAAATAGTTATCATGTCCATGTAGAAGAAAAAATCGATGCTTTTTCAAAGCTTAAATTTGAATCGGAGTTCCAGGCTCTCTCAAAAGGCGGTGCCGTAAGCTATGTGGAGGTACCGAATATGCAGAACAATATTCCGGCAGTTCTTCAGGTGATCAGGTTTATATATGATAATATTATGTATGCGGAACTGAATACAAAAAGCGATTATTGCCAGGAGTGCGGATTCGATGGTGAAATGCAGATAGTTACAGACAGTGACGATAAGCTTGTTTGGGAATGCCCTAAGTGCGGCAACCAGGATCAAACCAAGCTGAATGTTGCACGAAGAACCTGCGGCTACATCGGAACACAGTTCTGGAACCAGGGCCGGACTCAGGAAATTAAGGAAAGGGTGCTTCATCTCTGATATGAATTATGGTGAGATAAAAAATTATGATATAGCTAACGGTGAAGGTGTAAGGGTATCTTTGTTTGTATCAGGGTGCACACATCATTGCAAAGGGTGCTTTAATGAGGAAACCTGGAATTTTCATTATGGAAAGCCGTTTACTGAAGAAACGGAGGCTGAAATTTTAGAGGCCCTTTCCCATGAATTTATAAATGGTTTGTCGCTTTTAGGCGGAGAACCCTTTGAAAAGCAAAACCAGCGTGTTCTTCTGCCATTCTTAAAAAAAGTAAAGAAATTATATCCGCAAAAGGATATCTGGTGCTATACAGGATATACGTTTGAAAATGATTTGCTCTGCGAGAGCCGTGCAAGATGCGAATGCACCGATGAAATGTTAAAAAATATTGATGTCCTTGTAGACGGCGAATTCATTGAGAAGCTTAAGGATATCAGCCTGCCGTTCCGCGGTTCGTCCAATCAGCGGATCATTGATGTAAAAAGATCTATTGAAGGCGGTCCGGTAAGAATTTACAGGCTAAAGAGTGAAAATATCTGATAATTAAAACCCTCGTTATGTTTGTAACGGGGGTTTTGATTGTATCCAAAAATCTATGAGGAACGGGATGTCTTTGATTTAAAGACAAATGAAAACGAAGTATACTTTCTGGCAATTTCAAAAGAACCGGAAGTAATGAAGCTAAATAAGGTAAAGAATCACAAGGTTACCACAATCCATAGCATCGGCAAGGACGAACTGAAAGCGCAAGGCTGTAATTGGTTTGAAATAAATACCTTTACCCTTCTTGGAGCAAATTCCGCCAATTTATATTATGGAGCCGATTATTAATATAATTTTCAACTGAATATTAACCCGGTCCTTGTTATAAAAGCTATTTAATAATATAATAAAGCTATTATATATAACCTGGACAATTTAACATAAGAACAGACAAGTAAATATCCATATAGTCTGATATATTAACATTAGGTTGGGTGATATTATGAATTGGATGAATAAGATTCAGGAAGCAATCGATTATATTGAAAAAAACCTTCTGGAAGATATTACAGCTGAAACAGTAGGAAGAGCAATCAATTATGCGCCTTCTTCATTTCAAAATCTGTTCAGTGCCGTGACAGGGTATTCAATCGGTGAATACATACGGTTTCGCCGTCTATCCTGTGCAGTGGACGATTTGGCGGAAGATATGCTTTCCGTAACTGAGATTTCATATAAGTACGGATATGAAACTGTTGAGGCATTTTCTAAGGCATTTAAACGATTGTTCAGCTGCTCTCCTTCAAAATATATGAAATCTAATTCAAACTATCCTAAATTCAGCCCAATCAATATTGATTTCAGATTATATGGAGGATTTTGTATGGCTAAAAATTTTATACCGGGTTTATTAAAGGTGGATTGGTCTGATACACAAAGACAGAATGAATTTGTAAACAGCGTTGTTTCGGCATTGAATTCATTGGGGGAGAAGCTTGATTATGATTATGTATGCGCAGTATCGGGAAGCGCTTTCCGTACATCATTTTCCATGCCCTCCGCTGAGAGATGGAATCACGGGAATTATCATGTAATACATGCACCTATTATTATTGAGCATACCTTCAAGATGCTCGGATATAAGGTCACTCAATATATCAGAGGTGATTATGAAACAGATAAGAGGCTGATTGTAGACAGCATAGATAAAGGCATACCGGTTATTACTCTTGAGGGAGTGATTAACTGTTCCGATGCTTGTGTTATTTCAGGTTATGATAATGATGGTCATGTATTGTTAGGTTATAATCCGTTTATGTATGTGAATGAAGATCATGATGAAGAACCGGATGATACGGGTTACTTCAGAAAGACAGGCTGGCATGACGGTTTTTTTGAAGAAGGAAGCAAAGGCAGGATTCTTATCATTGAAGGCAAATGTGAAAAACCGTCCAATGAAATAATCTTTAAGGAAACGCTTAATCTTATCAGGCGATTAATACATGAAGAAAATCTTGCTCCCGGACAATATAATGGACTGGCAGCCCATAAAGCTTTTATCCATGCACTGGAAACATATACCTGGGAGGATAATTTTGAACCATATCTCAATGTCATGTGCAATTATAAACAATTTTTAGACAGACAGTATGCGGTAAGGTTTTTCCGTGATAATGGCAGATATGATCTGGCACGGCAGTACGAAAGAATTACAGAGCTCTCACAGCAGTTAGGAATACTGATACCTCAGGATTTTTCTGCATTTGAGTTGTTTAATGATAAGATTAATTTAAAGCCGTACTGTAATATTTTGATGGAGATATATAATTTAGAACATGAAACGCTTAAAATGATTGAATAAGTATTGAGGGATAGCCGGAAAAGCGGCAACCCGATCCATCCCAATGCCCATTTTCGTGTGATGCTGTATGGAGATAATTGTTTAAAATCATATTAGTGCGGCTGACTATGATGGAGATCATTTTGCATATATTTCAGTAGTATGTACGTTAATATTTGCATGGATAATTGGAATGAAAGTATGAATATTAAGTATAGCTATCAGTGAGACTACGACAAATATTAATTTTCTTCAAAGCATATCCTTCATGGGCAGAATCTTCTTAATATTGATAGAAATATCAAAACAAATCTTGCATATATGCAATAAACTCACTTCTTAAGTATATAGATAGCATTTCAAATTCATCTTATGCCTTCCTATGATGTTAAAATTGTACATAAAAGTTGCGTATTATTTAAATATGAGTAGCAAATCTATAATTGTCTCATTTTAAAAGATGAGACAATGGGAGTATTTAACACAAAAACAAGAAATTTGTCATATTATGTATCGAAACTTTAATTTAATTTATTTTTTTATATTAAGGAGACGATATTATGTTTATCGATAAAGAGACGACAGAAGCTCAACATGAATTTCTGAATAATAAAAGATGCGAAGATGAATGCGATAAAAGATGCGATGACAAATATGATAGAAGATGCGATGACAAATATGATAGAAGATGCGAAGATGAACACGAAAAAAGAAAAAAGCAATGTGAAGAATATATTGTACGAAAATGCAATGAATGGCTAAATTACTATTATAAAAAATATAATGAATGCTGTGACAGTTCATATAAAGAATACTATATGATGAAAATCCAAGAATGTAAAGAATACTATGAAATGGAATACTTAAAATGCTGTGAGAAGTACTGTTGTATAGGACCCAAAGGCCCAACAGGCCCTACAGGTCCAACAGGACCCAAAGGCCCAACGGGACCTACAGGTCCAACAGGACCTAAAGGACCAACGGGAGCCACAGGCCCAACAGGAGCCACAGGACCAACGGGGGCCACAGGAGTGACCGGTCCAACCGGCCCAACGGGAGCTAATGGAGTAACCGGAGCGACCGGCCCGACGGGAGCAACGGGGGCAACCGGCCCAACCGGCCCAACGGGAGCTAATGGAGTAACCGGAGCGACAGGCCCGACGGGAGCGACCGGCCCAACCGGACCAACGGGAGCTAATGGAGTAACCGGCCCGACAGGCCCGACGGGAGCAACGGGGGCGACAGGCCCAACCGGCCCAACGGGAGCTAATGGAGTAACTGGCCCGACAGGCCCAACGGGAGCTAATGGAGTAACCGGGGCGAC
>JAFADH010000333.1 GCA_023424995.1 Bacillota bacterium
TTTCCCATTTCTTCTCGTCCTTTTCGTGTTCGGGAGGAAAGGTTACTCCTGTTCTTGCACAGGTTATAAATCCCATGGCACCAAGGGACAGGGATAGGATCAAGCTGACGAAGCCAAGACCTATTGAAGCTGTTGTTACAACTACCATTGCCTTCTTCCCATGAAAATCCGGCCGATGGCAGCGATAGGCAAAGCGGTCAAGAAAATTCTTGAATATCCACGGCACATTGCAGGTATAAACCGGTGATGCAAATATAACAGCATCTGCCTGCTTCATCTTGATCTCCAGGCTCTCCCTGTCATCCTTTAAGGGGCACAGCTCTTCCCCGCGCTCCAAACATACATAGCAGCCCTTGCAGAGCTCAAGCCTGCTTTTGCATAATTGTATGTACTCGAATTCAATCCCGTTATTTTTCTTCATCAATACTTCTTCGATTTTTCGGACAGCTTTATAAGTATTCCCATTGGTTCTCGGACTGCCGATGATTGCAAGAATTTTCAACTTTCATACCTCCTTCCTCCCTTCTGTCTCTACTCCTTATTTACTTTATCAGATTATCCACTATGGAATAGATCAGACTGTCCCGTTCCTGTTTGATCTCTATATTTATGCCGGTGAACATCAGAAACGACTCCTGCCCAAAATACACGCTCTGCATTGCAACTATGATCTGATATGCAATCAGGCGTAAATCCATCTCCGGTCTGCTGTTATTATAAACCCTTCTTAAAACGGGGAGCAGATAAAGGCAGGTTTTATAATCTCCTTTCAATAGATTATACTCCGCCGAAAAGCTGCTTAGTCTGCGATTTTGCGCAGCTGTGTCGGACAGAGCTATCAGCATTTCCTTAAGATATGATTTCGGATCGCTCATATCACCATCTGATTTTTCCATAACTTCTGCCAGGGACGTCATCTTCATGCCTATGGCTTCATTGATCAGATTATCCCTGGACTGATAATAATAATTAATCAAGCCGGCACCGACTCCTGCAGCTTCGGCTATTCTCCGGACTGTGACCGTATCCGGATCTTCTGATTGATCAAGTAAATAAAGCGTAGTGTCCATTATTTTCTTCTTGGTTATTTCTTTTTTCGAACTCATTATACTCCTTCAAACATATTCAAATATATTCAAACAATTTTGAACATCTTTAAACAATTCTGAACTATTTTGAACTATTTTTATTCATGGTTAATACATGTATTGTACATGTTCAATTATAAGCAATATAACTTGTTTTGTCAATTGTTCTTTATATTGATTTTTTAAATATTATAGCGTAATAGAATGAAACGTCATAAGAAACCTCTTTTATTACGGCATTAATCCAATATATTTAGCTTGTTTTTTTCCTGTAACTTATATATAATTAGGTAGTGGTTAGCATATGCTAACCACTACCTAATTAATATTACAGAATATATAAGGAGATTCTTATGATCATTGTTTATGACAGTTTAACCGGCTTAGGCAAGAAATTTGCCGAGGATCTGGGATATCCGGCACAATCCGTGGATGCCGGCGTCAGTGAAGCCTGCCTGCTTGTTACCCGTAATGTCGGCTTGGGTAAAATTCCCGAGACCACTTCCAGTTTTTTAGACCAGTATAAAGAATATGTAATTGGTGTTGTGGTGAATGGCAATAAAAGATACGGACCTTTTTACTGTAAAGCCGGAGATAGAATAAACAAGCTTTATGACATACCTGTTATCAGGAAAATCAGCGGTTCGGGAAATCAGGAGGATATTAATTTTGTGAAGAATTCTCTGAGCGTTATGGAAAGTAACCGAAAGCAATCCAGCCAAAGAAAGACAGTATGATCAATACGAAGAATATAAACGAATATGAAAAAATAGATACGGAATTATAAATAGATATGGAATAGTAAATACATATGGAATAATAAATAGATATGAATAATAAACAGATATGAAATAATGAACGGATACGCAATAATGAATGGATACGCAATAATGAATGGATACGAAACAATAAATGGATACGAAACAATAAATGGATACAAAACAATAAATGGATACAAAACAATAAATGGATACGAAATAATAAATGGATACAAAACAATAAATGGATACAAAACAATAAATGGATACGAAATAATAAACAGATATGAAATAATAATCAGATATGTAAACAGATATAAAATAATGAACAGATATAAAATAATGAACGAATATAAGGAAAGGAAGCTAGTCTATGGGAACTACTGCTGCCATCTTCCGGGACAGCCAGGGCAATAAATTTGAATATGTCACCTATGGTCCTGAAAGCGGTTATCCGGTATTATATATGCACGGGGCTATTCCCATGCCCTTTACAAAAAGCCTGATTGATACCGCACAAGAACATAATCTCTGCCTCATTGCCGTCCTGCGGCCGGGTTACGGGGAATCCTCCCGCTTAAAACATAAAAATATTTATGAATATATCTTAATGCTGAAGGAATTGATCTCATACCTTCAGCTTAAGCATTTTGACGTATTGGGACTCTCCGCCGGCTCCCCCTATTGTTACGCGCTGGCTGCCGCCTATCCCGGCCTGGTGAATGGGGTCAATATATGCGCGGGTATACCGCTGGTGAACAATAATAGAATATTCAGGATGAATGCCCGACAGGAAAGGATTCTGTTTTCCCTTTCCAGGCAGCTGCCGCCTTTATTAATCGGCCGGTACGGAATATGGATGATTGAAGCAATGGAAAGAAAAAAGGGCTGGCAGGATACGGCGGACGGCGACAGCATGGATGTGATCTTTGAAAAATATGTCCGTCCGAACTGGTACGGACTCGGCCAGTCAACCAATCTGCAATATAAAAACTGGGGATTTTCAGCCGAGTCGATCACAAACAGGATATCTGTTTACCACAGCAGAGCCGACGAGATGATTCCCTTTGAGATTGCGCTTAAGAGCTCTGAGCTACTTATGAACAGTGTGCTTTATGAATATGAAAAGGAAGAGCATTCCTCGGAACGGCTGTTAAAGGATGCCATGGTTAACATTGCAGAAAAGCTTTAGCGGCAATAGGACATGTCAGCAGCTATACTTCAATCTCCGACAATGCTAAATTCATTGCATTCCCCCCGACCCTGACTTCGGTAATTTCATTTCCCTTTATTACTAACGATACCCTGATCTCAGATGGCTTCTTCATGGAATACCCTTGTTCAAAGATAATGTCTGAGGCCTCCTTGCTGCTGATTATTCCATATTGATACAGATAGCAGCTAAGTGCACCATTCGAAGTTCCTGTTGCAGCTTCTTCCGGAATATCATAAAGAGGTGCAAAGTTTCTGCAATTAGCATTAGCACCATATAAGGATTCCAGGGTAAACACATGATACCCCACTGCACTGAATTTACGGCTTATCTTTTTAATCTTTTCCATATCCGGCCTGACTGCATTTAAAATATCAATGCTTTTTACAGGAACCATAATGTCACGAAGTCCTGTTGAGACTACTTGAACCGGTAAATTATCATGTATTTGCGAAACCTTGACATTTAATGAATCCGCAATCTCATCCTTGTCAGGGAGCTCGGAAAATACGGGAACCGCCTGATTCATCATAATGAAGTTATCCTCCTTAATTTCAATTCCGAGGATTCCGGCTTTCGTCTCCTGTTTATATTTCCCTTGCTTTAACATCCCCAGACTCGCCATGGTGTAGAAGGCTGCAATTGTGGCATGTCCGCACAGATCAACCTCAGCATTTGGCGTAAAAAATCTCACTTTACAGTCTGCCGTATTTGATTTCATTACAAAAGCGGTTTCGCTAAATCCCAGAATTGCGGCGATTTTTCTCATCTGTGCTTCCGAGAATGTGTCCGCATCCGTTATAACTCCTGCCGCATTTCCGCCCTCTTTTGTTTTTGCAAATGAATTTAAAGTATATACATTTACTTTCATATCCGGTTCTCCTTATCCTTCGGTGGTTTTCCTCATGGTATACATCCTGCTGCTCCGTTTCCGATATGCAATAATAACCTCTGCCATTACTCTCTTAAGTGTGTCAGGGCACAGATGGAACGGTACACAGCCTCAGAAAGGAACAGCGGTGCATGCTTGTAGAAAGCGGAAAACACCTTTACGGAAAGCCTTCTGCTGTCGGGCAAAAGCGGATCATCCTTCCAGGGCGAAGCCGCCGCCGCCCTGAGATATTCCTCCCTCATGGGATGCGAACAGTTCTCCTCCCAGGGCCTGCCTACCAATCCGGTCGTAAAATGAAGGATGGCGGGATTTCGCCTTGCCTCCTCCAGCTCCTTCTGCGAGTAGAAGCTGTCCATAAAATAAATGCTTTTAATGGTCTTTGCGGAGAAGGAATAGATATTAGAGGTTGCATTGTATCTGGGGGAAACAATATATTTCATATTCCGGCAGACGCCGTTGATTGTTCCCTGGTCATGGTGCGGTACATTGCCGTTGAATTGTTTGATAAAATCCAAAAACTTCTCTTCCAGCTTATGCTCCCGCCAGCCGGCCAGATTGATGAGGATGATTCCCGCATTCACGTAGTATTCCTCCGGCTTAAGACCGATCTTCTTCAGGAAAAAACTGTCCACCGTATCACGGACACCGGCAACCATACTGCCCTCCAGGTTAATCTTCCAGAGCTCCGTTATACTGTCCCTGACAATCGTATCACAGTCCAGGTACAAAATCCTGTCATAAGCCTCCGGAATGACGGAAGCCAGGAACAGCCTGGCATAGGAAGCGATTGATATCCTTCTGGCACCCATGTGCAGCTCCAGACCCGAGACAGCCTCCTCCATTGACTTGAAATAAATCTCTCTGCCGTATTCCACGGCAATAGACTTAAGCACCGCCTTATTTGAAGCTCTGATACCGCAATCCAGAACAAACACCACGATCTCCGCAAAGTCCTTATTGGACCGGAATAAGGACAGCATGGAAATACCAAGGTATTTCGTATAGTTGTCATCTGCCGAATAAGCGACGCATAATCTCTGTTTCTCTTCCATCCTCTTCTCTCCGTATTAAATTTATAATTTACTGTTATCTGCTGCCTGTGGAAAGCAAATATATTCCAGGAAATACTTTTTTAAATATCATGCCAAACAGGATACATCCCGCTGTGATAACAAAAGGGATCAGCAGAAATTCCGCCCATTGCAGCAATGCGGTCTGGGGTAATACTAAAGTTATTATTTTTCTAAGTATCGATAAATTCATCTCATGGTATACATAAATGATAAATGTGTAGTCCGCAAGGTATAGTATCTTATCCCCGATTTTAATATTGATCAGCACCCCGGACAGCTTAATAAAGAAGATAATTCCGATGCATACGCTGATCCTGTGTATTACCGGGCAGGAATTACTGAAGGCATAATCCAATATGACCGATACGGCATAAAGCATAGTTAAAGCTACCCAATTCATGGCGTCCGCTCTTTTGATATCTATCTTATACTTTACGATATAATAGCCCAGAACAAAGAACACGACGGACTGACTGTCCAAATACGGTATGCTGATATTACTTAACCATAAAAATGTTATTGACACCAGGACAGCAACCGGCTGTTTATCCACGATTTTCCTGATCAGCAGGGCAAAGACATTCAGAATAAACAGGTCTCTCAAAAACCACAAGGTATATAAAAACGGATAATTTCCGTTAAGGTATGTATAGGCACTGATCCAATCC
>JAFADH010000018.1 GCA_023424995.1 Bacillota bacterium
CCCTTTCAAATCGACGGGAATTTCGGCATCGCGGAAGCGATCCTGGAAGGCTTTGCCCAGTCTCACAGCGGCTATATCGAGCTGCTGCCGGCACTGCCGGACAGCTTTCGGCAGGGGAGAATCACCGGGCTTAGGCTGCGAGGAGCCGTCAGTGCGGATATGGCATGGGAGCACGGCAGGCTGACAGACTGTACCCTGACCGCAGATTACGACAGAACGGTGGAGATACGGTACAGGGATATCCGAAAGACAGTGGAGCTAAAACAGGGAATACCGGTGCAGGTAGTCATATAGCAGGTACCGGTGCGGTACATCATTCTCTGAATAACCGGACAGAAAGACGGCTTGTGTTTCATAAGATAAGGAAGTGCCTGTCCGATATTCAAAATGCCTTGTGATAGCCTCCCCACTACGCCCGTGCTTTTTGAATATTGTAAAAGACAATCTTTATTATTAAAGACGATTTTAATTGTCCGGATAACGGAATTATCCGGGACGGTTTATCAAGACGATGAAATTGTCTTTATGAAAACGGCGGCCCTATGGTTCTGTCTGGTTATTTAGCGAATGATGTATCCGGGTATGTGTACCACAAAGAATAAACTTTGATTTGGTTTTGAAGGCAAAGAAAGAGGAAGATCGTAATGGAATATGCGGTTAATGACAGGTATGTTGATTTTATATATAAGGATTCCAGAATGCGTCTTGAACCGGTAACGGATTCCATCATACGCTGTATCTACACGAAAAATGATGAGTTCAAACAGGAATCGGTCCTGATTAACCGGCCTCAGGCTGCACCCGCCGGATTTCATGTGACCCGCCGGGACGGTCAGACAGCTATTTCAACAGACAGGCTGTGTGTGGTGGTTTCTGATAAAGCAGGCAGTATTGTCTGGCAGGATGGGAAGACCGGTAAAGTGTATCTGAAGGATGCGGGAAAGGTTTTGGCGGGGATCAACGTAATCCGTTATTCCACCGGCGGTGAGGAGCCGGTGGCGGAAAGGGTCAGGACAGTGGACGGGGAGCGCAGTTTTGTGCAGAACCTGAAGCCTTATGCGGACCGTAGGGCATACCGGGGGAAATTATACTTTGAATGGCAGGAGGAAGAGGGGATCTACGGACTCGGTCAGGCGGAGGAAGGCATTTACAATTACCGCGGGCAAAACCAATACCTCTACCAGCATAATATGAGAATTCCCATGCCCATGTTTGTCTCTACCAACGGCTACGGGATATTGGCGGATTGCGGCTCCCTCATGACCTTTAATGATGATGCCCGCGGCTCCTATCTGTTTTTTGATACCGTTGACCAGATTGATTATTATTTTATACGAGGTGATAAGATCGATGATATTATCGCAGGCTTCCGTTATCTTACGGGGGAAGCAGCGATGCTGCCCAGATGGGCTTACGGCTATATCCAGTCGAAGGAGCAGTATTATACGGCGGACGAGCTGGCCGGCGTGATACGCCGTTACCGAGAACTTCAGGTCCCCATCGACTGCGTTGTACAGGACTGGAACAGCTGGGCACCGGGCAGCTGGGGAGAAAAGATAGTGGATAAGGCACGTTACGGCAATCTTAAGGAGTGCCTGGATGAGATTCACAACATGCATGCCCATGCCATGGTATCCGTATGGCCCAATATGAAGAAAGGCCTGAGGCACCACACGGAATTGGCCGCAGCCGGTTATCTGCTCCAGGATTTCTCCACCTATGATCCCTTCCGGGAAGGAGCCCGCAGGATGTACTGGAAGCATGCCAAAGAGGAGCTTTTCCAGGTGGGGTTTGATGCGTGGTGGTGCGATTCCACCGAGCCCTTCACGGGTCCCGATTGGAACGGCGAGGTCAAAAGAGAGGCCTGGGAACGGTATCATCTGGTAGGCTCCGAGCACAAACGTTACCTTGACCCGGCATATGCCAACCTTTATGCCCTGATGCATGCCAAGGGGATATATGAGAACCAGAAGAACGAAACCAGGGACATCCGTGTTCTCAATCTGACCCGCTCCGGCTATGCCTCTGGACAGAGATACGCAGCCGTGCTTTGGTCGGGGGACACCAGCGCCTCCTGGGAGACTCTGAAGCAGCAGATTGTGGAAGGACTGAATATGGGATTAAGCGGTTATCCCTATTGGACCCTGGATATCGGCGGCTTCTTTACGGTTTGTGAGAAATGGCAGAACCGGGGATGCGGCTGCAATCAGGACCCGTCTCCAAAGTGGTTCTGGCAGGGAGGCTATGAAGATGGAACAGAGGATGCCGGGTACCGTGAATTGTATGTACGATGGCTTGAGCTGGGAGCGTTCCTTCCCATGTTCCGCTCCCACGGGACCGACACACCCAGAGAGATATGGAACTTTGGCAGCAGGGGAGACATGTTTTATGATGCCATAGAGAAGTTTATTAAACTAAGGTACCGGCTGATGCCTTACATATATTCCCTGGCCGGGGCGGTGAGATTGCAGGGAGCGACCATAATGAGAAGCCTGCTTTTTGATTTCATGGAGGATAAAAAAGCAAGGGAAGTCAAGGAGGGCTTTATGTTCGGTCCTTCCCTGCTGGTCTACGCGGTCACGGAGCCCATGTATTATGAAGCAGGTAATGTCAAAATAGAAAAGGCTAAGACCAGGGACTGTTATCTGCCGGAAGGGACAGACTGGTATGATTACTGGACCGGAGCATATTACACAGGGGGGCAGGTCGTGACCATGGGTACTCCCATTGACAGTATACCGGTCTTTGTCAGGGCGGGAACGGTCCTTCCCGCTGCCGGCGGGCTGCAATATGCTGATGAGGTTACCGGAGCCTTGCTGGAGCTTCAGATCTATCCCGGAGCCGACGGAGTGTTCGTCCTCTATGAGGATGAAGGCAACAATTACAACTATGAAAAGGGGAATTATACGACCATCGAGCTTCGGTGGGAGGATGCGGACCGATGCCTGACGATTGGAAAACGCCGTGGATATTATGACGGCATGGAGAAAACAAGGACGTTCCGAATTAGATTGGTCGGTATGGTAAAAGAGGTGAGCTATACGGGAGAAGAGGAAACAATTCCTTTTACCATACAGAGACCGGTGAAGGAGTCATCGGATAAATGAGAAGAAATCCAAAAAGGAGCCAAAAAGGAACCAAAAGGAGCCAAAAAAGAACCAAAAAGGAGCCAAAAGAAGCCAAAAAGCAGCCAAAAGAAGCTAAAAAGGAGCCAAAAGAAGCTAAAAAGGAGC
>JAFADH010000021.1 GCA_023424995.1 Bacillota bacterium
TTGAACTGCATGTGGCTTCCCTTCTGATCAAAATAGGAACGGATCAGGGCGATGAAATTCTCCAGTCCCTTCACTCCGCTGAGTGCCGAAGGATGGAACTTCTGGTTAAACAGGGTCCCGTTGGAGGCGATAAAGTGATCCAGCTTCGCTACGGAATTCGCTGCTGCCGTGGGACCGTGGGTATCCTTGCCCGAGGAAGGCGATACTCCGTCCGCTACCGGCTTACGGGCCAGCCTGCCGTCAGGGGTCGCACCGGTCTGGGCGCCCAGGGGCACATTGGCCGATACCGGGTATAATCCTGCCTGATATTGTCCTCCCCGGGGGTTCTTATAGTTTTCAAGAGGCTTTGTATAGGTATAGGCCACCTCACGGGCGAAGAGATCCACCTCCGCCGTATCATTGCCATACTTGGGAAGCTCCTCGATCATCTCCAGCAGCTCTTTGTATTTTTTCCTGTCGGCTTCCGAGACGCCGCCTCCCAGGGATATCTTATAGATGTCCGCAATTTCCTTTTCCGTTACTTTGCGTCCTGCCGCCATAAGGTCACGGGCGATTTCCCTGGTGATCTCCTCCGCCACCGCCGGATCGATGCCCTGTCCGTAATTCAGCTCCAGAGCCTTCTTGAATTCCTTCAGGCTTATCTTCTTATCCTCGAATACCAGCTTCTTTATAGCATACAGGGAATCAGCCACATTAGCGATACCAAAGCCCTGGGGTCCGGTAAAATTATATACCGCACCGCCCTCCTGCAGACTCTTTCCTCTTCCGATACAGTCTTCGATCATACAGGACTGGAAAGGGAGAGGGCATCGTTCCCCATGGGCAACATCGATGGCATTGATGGCATTTACCATAAGTCCGATCATGTAGTCCATCTGCTTACGGTAAGCCTCATAGAACTCTTCAAAGCAGGTCATCTTCTCTACTTCGCCGGTGCGGGGGCCGATCCGGACTCCCTTATCCTCACCATTGGAGAATACCAGCTCCAGCGGCCTGCACATGTTGAAGAACGCAGCGTCATGCCAGCCGTCCGTCTTGCCTGCCTTCTGAGGCTCCACACAGCCGATGATATTATAATCTCTCGCGTCTGCAAGAGACAGTCCCCTGTTCTGGAGGGAGGGAATGACGACTTCGTCATTATAGTAAGCCGGTAAACCAACCCCGGTACGGGTCAGCTTCGCCGCTTTGATAAACAATTCATGGGGCGTTCCGTTCCATATGCGTATGGACAGAGAGGGCTGGGGCAGCATAACATGCATGGAGGCTTCAATGCATAGGAAGGACAGATCATTGGTCACATCCATGCCCATGGCATCCTGGCCGCCCACAATCAGATTCTGGAACAGGCTGTAGCCTGCAAAGCCCTCTGCGGAAGCCGCATCACGCACCTTATTCAGGTCATTCAGCTTTATCCAGATACAATCGATCAATTCCTGGGCAAATTCCCTTGTTATTCTTCCGGCTTTCATATCCGCTTCATAATAAGGGTGCATATACTGGTCAAACCGTCCCGGTGATATGGAATGGCCGCTGGATTCCACCTGCAGCAGCATCTGGACGAACCAGAAGGACTGGCAGGCCTCATAGAAGGAGGCCGCCCCTTTCTTAGGCACTCTGTCACAGTTTTTTGCAATCTGCTCCAGCTCCGCTTTGCGGACAGGATCCCCGCAGGCTCCAGCTTCTTCCCTGGCCAGCCCGGCATAGCGCTCCGCATAGGCAATAACAGCCCGGCAGCTTAGGATCACCGCCTCCAGAAAGCGGCTGCGCTTTGCATAATCCATATCGGAAACCCGAAGCCGGCCAAGGGCTTCTTCGGCCTCCGTGACGATACCTTCATAACCCATGGCCAGTACCTTGTCGTACGACACGGTCACATGGCCGATGCCGTTATAAAAATAATTGCCCGGCGTGAAGATGTTATGCTCCATGGCAAGCCTTGCTTCCGGCGCCATATAGGAGGATGCCAGCTCACTGGTAGTCTTGCCCTTCCAGTAACTGTAAACCTTATGTAATGTCTCCTTTGTCTCCCTGCTGATATAAAAGGGATCTGCGCTTCGGGAGGCAACGGTATCAAATTCCTCCTCCAGCCAGGAATAGGAATACTCGGGGAATACCTGACAGCCTCTGGGGGCCTTCGTAGCGCTTCCGACGATGAGCTCTCCCTCACGGATCACAATCGGAATATTTTTTAAAATATGTTCAAAAGCCCTGGCACGCCTGGTAACCCCCGGCTCCTTCTCCGTCCGCATATAGCTCTCGGTCAGCAGGACGGCGCGGTCCGCTTCTATCTCAGGCGTATCAGCATATAATGCGCCGATCAGTTTTGCTATTCTTGGGCTTTTTACAATTTCACCGTCATGATATCTGCCCATTGGGATTTGAAACCTCCTCATATAAGATCATGGATCTGTTAAATATGGTTGATTTTACTTTTCTTTCGTCTATCATATCATATGTCCATGTGGTTTTCAATCCCTTTATGTTTGTTTTTCTTTTATTTTATTTGTTTTATCTGTTTTTTATCGATCAATTGGTTTGTTTTCGGTTTGTTTTTATGTATTCAGTATTTATGTATTTAATATTTGTCTACCAGTATGTGCTGTACTTTCTAATATTATCCAATACCTCCGGGCTCTCCTTTTATGGATCGATATAATAGGCGTTTGCGAACGCCACAACCCGCATAAATACTGGATATTAATAAACTTGTTATTTGGTATCTCCTCACCATTTTAAGACGAAATAAGTATTTAAATCTCAAAACATTTAATTATCAAGTCAAAATAACTCTAATAATGAATAAATATTAACGTTTTATCTTAAAATGTGGATAACCACTCCAGTAAATGTAAATTATTTAAGAAATAGTTTCGCAATTATCTAATAGATATAATGCGATTTGGCATACCCGCCCCGGCAGCTGTGAACGTCTATGTAAGCCGGGATTTTGTGGGGGAAAATTTTTCTGATCTAGCGCGGCTTAATTACATAAAATACTGCATCCTGATATTCTTCAATACCGGAACCCTGCGGATAAGCCCGCCCTCACTGTTGCTTGCTGAAGTACCTATCAACACAGAAACGCACATAAAAAATGCCCTTGGCTTTTTGAGCAGGAGTCCAAAAATAAATATGAAATAAAAGTGATTTTACGGTATAATATAAAAGTAAATTTGAAAAACGAGAAGGCAGATATATCAATGAGCAAAGCGATTTTCAAGAATGATCATATCCACAACCTTTTTAACTACATAGAAAATAACATGCCTGATGATTTGGATACCGAACTGCTTACAAATATCGGTTATGTTTCCTGCGCTCAGCTTTACCGTGATTTTTACAATCTGACAGGTCATGCTGTCAAGGAGTATGTCCGCAAGCGGCGGCTTTCAAATGCTTTAGCTTTAATAAAAACATCTGATATGGAGCTTACGGACATAGCTTTGGGGTGTGGATACTCATCACATCAGGCGTTGTGCCGAGCGGTCAGACAAACGCTTAATTTAACCCCGTCTGAATATAAAAGCGGCGCTATATATTACTTTTTCCCGCCGTGGCGTGGCGAACCGCTGCAATCGGTCATTGTGTCGGGCGATACCATTCCCTGCGCTTTGCGTGTCTTGTTTTATCATTCGAGTTTGTTAGATATCGAAAATATGGCTGTCGATACCCTTCTGCAGGCTTTTCCAAATTACAACGGACGGATTTTTGGCAGAAACGGAGAACAGCTAGGAAACAAGCTATGCTATGAGCTATACCTGACGGATAGAGGAATAGATTACAATAAACTGAATTTATACGGTTTTGAAATAGCAGATGAAACACCTTGCCTAACCGCTACCTTCGCTACTTCGAACATTAAAAACGACCAGCGAAAAATCAATGCGGCATGGGATTATCTGTATTCCGAATGGCTGCAAAACAGCATGTTTGAATATACAGACCAACCGTATTATGAAGAATACATATTAAAAAACGGAAAACCCGCGAAATTAAAATTGTATCTCCCGATCCGAAAGCGAAACGAGGACACAAGGATAAGTCTGATAAATAACCCCGGCCTGCGCTTTATCGTTTCAAGAGCCGGAGGACATAACGCTGAAAAAATTGCATCTCAGACGGTCATTGACTATTTGACGACGCATCATCCATATGTTGTCAGGACATCAAAAGAATTTTATTTACATAAGGATAGAAATTCATGTATCTGTGGCGTCCGTATAAAATCAGAATTACGGATCGCTGACGAAGACGGCATAAAAATAATTGCCGCGGACAATGATAATTATCTCATGCTTGAAAGCAGCGTCACAGGTGAATATGATCGTTATGCCGGTATGCTGTTGACCTTCGCGCAGGATAACGACATGGCTGCCGATAAACAAGGCGTATTCGTGGTGTATGACGCAAGGGAAAGCCTTGATAATCCCAGAATAAAAATGTACTGCCCTGTAAAAATTGAGACGATTTGATAAGACAAGCCGGCTGTTATTTGATAAACTTATAAAAAAAGAGAGGGGATTTTTTTAATGAAAAAATTAATGGAGCAAGAAAAATATAATATTATTTCGGATGAAAATAAAGCGTTTCTTATTGCCTTAGACGAAGAAATGATAAAAATGGGATATGAGATTTACCAAGCCGAAGATGCTTGGAATTGGGCCACGAATTGGTTCAACGCAAAATACATGATAAACTACACTGTAATAGAAAAAAAACCAAGAAAATATGCAGCTCATGTTTTTATATATGAAAATGGTTTAATGCTTAGATTATTTGCTATAAAATACGGTGTAAATAGTCTTAATACAAAAGATAAGGCGCGTTCCGTTATTAATCCTCACCGTGAGTATATTGAAAATGCTCCGGCTCACATAAAAGAACTATTTACAATAAAAAATACCGACTGCGACCACACACATGAAAATGTGAACGGATTCTGTTGGCGGTTAGACACATATACTATTGATGGTAACGTTTATGAAAAATGTACCGGAAAAGGCTTTGATTTTTGGAACCCTGCAATAGAAAAGCTCCCGGACTATATCAATATGTTATCGGAGATAAATTCAAAAAAATCTACCCATAAAATTGAGAAGATTTGATAAGACAAGCCTGGTTGTCATTTGTTAGACTAAAAGAAAACTATACAGGAGTGTTGAACCATGAGCGAATCTATTAAAAAGCCAAACCGCAAAAGCCCGGAGAGTTATACCCCTCAAAAGCCGGAAATATTAAGCATGGTAAAAAATGCGTTAAAAAATGAACAGAGCTTGACCTTACCGCCTGAGTATATTATCAAACCCAAGGACAGGATTGCGTCATTCAGCGGTGAAAAATGGCCGTTTTCCAATGTAGAACCTGCCGTTTATTCAGCGTTGGGGCTTTTATACGGAAGAACGGAAAGGCGCGACGATACAGGCGCGTTGATAAATGACGATATTGAATATGCGATTCATAATGTCCTGACCGGACACGCTTTCGGATTGTTTTTTGACGCGCTTGGCGAGAATTTCAGCAGAGCGGTATATGGATTTTTTTCATTCCGCTTGGAATTAGATGAATATTCGCAAGATGAAATCTTTACGATTATAAAAGACCAGCTTTACCGAAACAATGCTGTACACATCAACGCGACCAGTGAACCTTTCGATTATTTAATTTGGGGATATAAAAACGACGGAAATACTTTGCTTGGTTATAAATTTGAACATGGGAACGATATGTTAAATTGTTCTTATGATCTTAACAATCCTGCCGAATTCGATTCGTTAGTAACCCGTCTTAACGGAAATGATTTGTTCAAGCAGATTATACCCATTGCTGAAAAATCCGGCGGCATCACAATAATACGCCCGGACAGCGAAACACCCAACCGCGAAGCTATTTACAAACAAGCTCTCGTTGAAGGATACCGTATGTTGACGCAGGCAGAACCGAATCCGGAGATGGATTTTAAGAGAGTGCATTTTGGTTATGGTCAGGCAATATACGACGAGTGGACACGCCAGATTGAAACAATGGAAAAAGAAAATTGCGGGCAATTTTTCAATATATCGCCGATATTTCCGCACTTCATCGCGTTGTATGAGAATCGTCTGCAATTATTACGGTTTTTAAAGTATTGGAACGAAAAAACCAACAATGCATATTTACAGGAAGCCATTGAAATATGCGGCCGGCTGAAAAGTATTTCCGGCGACGCCGCTACTTTATCTATGGACGGCGATTGGAATCCCATGCGGAATGCTTCAAATCATGAGAAACGCGCTTTCGCACTGGATGCGTTAAAAAAATGCCGCGCTCTTGAATTGGAAATCGCTGAGCAAATAAAAATGTTTATAGATTATCCTGAAAGTTATAAACCGCAGAAGCCGGAAATATTGGGAATGGCGAAGCAGGCTCAAAAAGATATCGGTTTTCCCAAAGAATTTATCTTACCTGATAAAAGTACAGCGATCCCGCCGGAAATAAAACATATAGGTCCTTCATATGTTCCGTTCGCCAATGAATTTTCATACTTCATGGATTATATAGGGAAGAGCAGCGGCTTTGTATATGAAGGCGACTGGCGAAAATCCAAAGATTATATGTTTGCCGGCGTAATCACAGGTCACGCAATGCGTCCCGCCGCAGGGCTTGTTCCGACACGCGACGAATTACATCGTGTTTACAAAACGGAGGGCTTTTTCCCAAGCACATATTATGCCGATCTTCAAAGCGCCGATTATATGAACGAATCGGACATGAAAGAAATTATTATGTACGCACTTAATATTCTTGAGCAACCAGTTATTTTGCCGACTCAAAATAATTTATTCGGCGCTGTTGTCGTGGGGTATAAGGATAGCGGAAATGTATTGGTAATATACGGTTTCAAGCCGTATTTTATGGATATGGACAATAACGCGCAGCCTGTTTTTGAAGAAGTTTCAAATTGGTATAACAACAAAACAGTCCTAACCGTCATCGGAAAACGGGAAAACACTGTGCCGGAAACGGATATGCACCGGGAAGGGATGCGGCAGATACACGCTTATTTAAACGCAAATATCCACGGAGCAGATAAGCATTATTTCGATGAATGGGAATCCTTCCTGCGTTTAAATAAAGATGAGATGATTTCACAGGTGAAACGGACACGAATTATTCCGGGCGGCGAACACGGCCGATTAGGAGAGGACATGAACGATGAAACTACGTGGAATATAATATGCAGCTCTCATGACAGTACATGGTGCAATATGGCGGAGCGTCGCTTTTATATAGCACAATTCTTATATAAGATTATGGATCAATACCCTGTTGAAATAAAAGATGCCATGAGGCATTTGGCAGACCACTATTGGGAATCCAGTAAGATCATGGGCGGCGATTACGGAGGAGACGCTAACATCGGGTATGGCAGAGAAGTGGGCGATCCGGTAAACCCGGAGGTTTTTGAAAGGCAGGATGTCCGTGAACGTATGGCGGATTGTGTAAAGATATTTAAGGACGCTGATGAAAAAGGCCTTAAATTGACGAAAGAATTGTTGGCACAGCTAAAAATATAATACAGAAGAATATTTAGAGATGAAAATAAAAAGAGAGATCGGCCGTTATCACAGGACATGTTATCGCATCGGTTTTCCGCAGCATTATCTCTGCAACCGTGTCCATTTTAGCGGCTATCCTTCTGGGGTTTACTCCGAAATCCACATTAACGGAATAGTTAATTATTGTGCAGATTTTATTGCTATATGCAGTGGTTATGACATACCTATCCTCTATATTCTTCGGACTATTGGCAAAAACACCGGAAGGCACAGGAGCTTTTGGGTTTGTTATGCTTTTCTTGCCATACCTTAGCTCCGCCTTTGTACCGCTGGAAACGCTGCCCACAGCACTGCGCATCTTCGCTGCCGCTCTCATAGGTGCGTCGGACTTTTTTGAGCTGTCGGTTGCCGTCGCCCTTACGCTATTTGGCGCAACCTCCCCTGTTGTGCTGATCACGGCAGTTGGCGTACGTATGAGCGATACCCAAGGATGCAGAAGAATCCGCAGATAGCCGAACACGAGAAAACAAAAAGAAAGTCTTGTGTAAGGGCGAGATTCTAAAGAATTTCTCAGCTTTGCAATATACAATTACATGGGAAAGGATGTGTTTATATGAAGCTTCTTATCATTGAAGATGAAAAAAGCCTTGCCAATGCGCTGGCACATATATTAAAAAAGAGTAACTATTCGGTTGATGTCTCTTTCGATGGCATTGACGGCCAGTATCACGCTGAAACAGGGGTATATGACATTATCATCCTCGACCGAATGCTGCCCGGCAGGGATGGGATTGATATTCTAAAGTCATTACGCGACGAGGGTATCCATACGCCCGTTTTAATGCTTACGGCCAAGGATTCCGTTCAAAACCGGGTTGAGGGGCTGGATGCAGGCGCGGACGATTATCTGATAAAGCCTTTTTCTAAAGACGAGCTTATGGCACGTTTGCGTGCCCTTGCCCGACGGCATTCTGAGGTTGTGTTCAACGATGAAATAAAAGTAGGCGAAACGATATTCAGCCCATATAAGAGTGAAATAGCCTGCGGAGAACAAACAATCCATTTAACGGTAAAAGAATCGCAGCTATTGGAGATACTCATAAAAAATCGAGATTTAGTGCTAAGTAAGGAACAGATATTAGAAAAGGTATGGGGATACGATTCGGAGGTTGACCTCAATAATGTGGAGGTCTATTTATCGTATCTTCGCCGGAAGCTTACCAAACTGGGCGGCGGCATCACGATACAAACGGTTCGGGGTGTGGGCTATTGCTTGAAGAAGGGGTGAACAATGTTTAAGAAACTTAAAATTCAACTTGTTATGATTAATCTCACGCTCATATGCCTGATATTGGCTTCCGTATTTATCGGTATTAATCTGTATATGAAGCATATTTCCACAAATCGCGCATTAGCAGTTTTACAAACCGCCGCGCAGGACATAGATGACTTGCGCTCCCGTCTATCAAGCGATGCGCGGGCAGGTATATTCGGTTATTTTTACATCATAACAAATGAAAACGGACAAATCGTGGAAGTCTCCGGCAACGCTCCCGCAGAACAAGAAACACTGGCAAAACAGGTACTCGAAAAAATCAACAATGACGGGATTCTCACAGTCGATCAAAGCCGGCTTTGGTATTTGAAAGCTCCGCAATCAACCGGGAATCTACTGCTCTTTTTGAACGATGAAGGCAGCAACGCTTTTCTTAATTCTCTACGGGATATCTCTCTCATCATTGGCGGAGCCAGCGCACTGCTTGCCCTGCTGATAAGCATTTTACTTGCGAATCGGGCTTTGCGTCCTGTCCATTCAGCGTGGGAGAAACAACAGGCTTTTGTTGCCGACGCTTCTCATGAACTGCGGACGCCTTTAGCAACGCTTAGTATCAATTTGGAAGCGGTATTGGATAACCCTGATGAAAAGGTCAGCGGACAAGGGGAATGGCTGTCCAATATGAAAAATGAAATTACGCGCATGTCCAAACTGGTCAATGACCTTCTATTTCTGGCTCGGACGGACGCAAAAAGCGATGCCGTACAACCGGAAGACTTCTTTTTAAGCGATACAGTAAAAAAAGCCTCTGCTCCTTTTCAACCCTTAATGGAAGAAAAGGGTCTTTTATTTGAACGCGATATTCAAACGGATATCAAAATCTCAGGCATAGAAGGCCGTATATCCCAGCTCATTGTTATCTTACTTGATAATGCGGTCAAAAATACGCAGCCCGGAGGCAGAATTAAGTTGACCCTTTCAGCCCAGCACGGCAAGGCAATAATTGAAATTTCGGATACCGGGACCGGAATTCCGGAGAAACAATTAGAGCATATTTTTGAACGCTTTTACCGCACCGACAAGTCCAGAGCACGCGATCAGGGTGGAGCGGGGCTAGGCCTGGCTATCGCCCAATGCGTCGTACAGGAGCATCGCGGGACAATTCATGTAGAAAGTAAAGTTGGCTCCGGAACAACATTCCTGGTACTATTACCTATATAAGGAGCAATATAAAAACTATAAATCATACAGGTAAAAAACCATCGGTATAGCACCGGTGGTTTTTTATGCCCTTCTTTTTTCTAAGCCTTTTCTAAGTTTTGCCCGTTATACTGGCAGCATAATCAAAGAAATGGAGGTTTAGGACTATGAAAAAATCTAAGAAAGCAATACCCATGATGCTGATGGTGGCGGTTTTATTCGTCGCATCCGCATGTAACACACAGAAGGAACAACAGGACAGCACCGAGGAACCGTCAACCGTTGTAGAAAGCAAAAGTGAAGTGCGCGGAATTGTCGCTTCGGTATCTGGCAGCACAGTCACCGTTGATCTTATCGAAGTCAGCGGCGCAGAAGGTCGTACAGCGCAGAATCCTTTTACACTGACAGGCGAAAGCAGCACAATCGAACTGACGAAGGATACGCCGGTTGTGACCGCGGTACGCGGTGAGAATGGCGTATCGGAAATAGCGGCGGAAGCCGACGCGATTTCAAAGGATGACATTCTTTATATCTTTTATAAAGCAGATGGCTCCATTGAAAAAGTCCGTCTTGTCCAGCGATAAGAATGTATAAAAATCGGAAGAATTGGAGGTATTTCCATGAAAACAATAATGCGGGGCTTTCGCGGCATGAGCCGAAGCCCCATCCGTACATCCCTTTTGACTGTCCTTCTCGCGGTCAGTCTGAGCATGGCGCTTGTCATGCTGGTAGTCAGCAATGCCTTTGGTGTGCAGATTGATAAGATACGCTCCGAGGTTGGGACAGACATCTACCTGCGCCCCCCGGAAACTCTGCCCGGTGAGCTAAATACCATGCCGCAGGATGATGTGGCTGCCCTGAGCGGTGTCCCAGAAATCCAAAAAATCGGCTTGAAGCTCAATATGCCCTTTGAGGATTCAAACTTAAAACCAGCCGAGCTGTCTGAGGAGGCAAAGCAGGTCTTGGGCCAGCGCGGTATGGATTCCAACATGGCCGATAACGCCGCAAGTACGATGGACATTTTGCTGATTGGTTCCAATACGCCGGATTCCCTGAACGTGCGGGGCCGTATAACCACCGGGCTGGGCGTCGTGATACAGCCCTCCCAGAATATAGCCATTGCCGAAGGCCGTACCTTCACCAAGGACGAGATGAATGCAAACGTCGCGGTCATCAGCCATCCTCTTGCCGCGTCGAACGGCTTGTCCGTCGGCGACGCATTGGATATCTACGATACGCCCGTGGAAATCGTTGGTACGTTTACCGCAGATGCAGGCGACCTCTTTGGGCAGAATGCCATTTTCCTCCCGCTGGAAACAGCGCAAAACCTGCTCGGTATGCCGGGGCAAATCACCGAGGCGGTCATTTGGGCAGACGATGTAGATAACGTGGCACAGGTGACTGCCGCCATTACCGGACAGATACCAAACCCCAACCTCACAACCAATGTGGAGGCGTTTAATGAGCTTGCCGGGCCGCTGCATAACGCAAGGCAGGGCAGCCAGACGGGGATGATTGCTTCTCTGGCCGCTTGTGTAGCCATCATATTGTTCGCCATGTTCCTGACAGTGCGTGGGCGCATGAAAGAAATCGGAATCCTGAAGGCTGTCGGAGCGTCCAACGGAGATGTTATCCTGCAATTCGCGGTGGAGACGCTGGTGATCGGGCTGATTGCCGCTATCATCGGAGGTGTTGTGTCCTACTTCTTTGCCGGAGGCATCGCCAGCAGCATGGTGACCAGCCAGGCAGTAGAAGGCATTACCGGCGCGACGCAAATACCTGTCGCGGTATCACCCGCCGTCTTTGGTTATGCCCTCTTCATTGCGGTGGCGCTTGCTTTGATAGGAAGTTGTATTCCCGCGTGGAGCGTCGCGCGTATCAAGCCTGCGGAAGTCCTCCGCTACGAATAAAGGAAGGAGTATTCTTAATTATGAAAGATAACAAGATTTTGATTAAATCCCTGTCAAAGCAATTCAAGATGGGCGCGACAAAGGTATATGCACTCAAAAACGTGACCCTCGAACTTGAAAAGGGACAGATGATAGCTCTGCGCGGCCCCAGCGGTTGCGGTAAAAGTACCCTGCTCAATATACTCGGTTCCCTCGACCACCCCACCGACGGCGTCATAGAATTGGACGGCATCAATGTGGCGGCGTTATCCGGCAAGGACGAGGTGGAATACCGCCGCTCAAAGGTCGGGTTTATTTTTCAAAGTTACAACCTTGTTCCATACCTGAAAGCAATAGAAAATGTGATGCTGCCAATGGAGTTTACATCCTTATCCGCGCACGAGCGGGAGAAACGCGCGAATGAATTGCTGCTGCGTGTAGGCATAGAAAATGATAGGCAGCATCATAGGCCTTCCCGGCTATCAGGCGGTCAACAGCAGCGTGTGGCAATTGCCAGAGCACTTGCCAACTCTCCCAGCCTTCTGTTGGCGGATGAACCGACAGCAAATCTGGATTCAAGCTCCGGCGAACAGGTTTTAAACCTTCTGGTAGAGCTGGCATCCAGCGGTCAAACCGTAATTGTGGCTACTCATGATTCCGATATCGCTTCATTGGCAAACACCATTGTTGATATACAGGACGGCAAAGTAACCAAAATCAGCTAAAAAAGTAAAGTATTTGCCATATGCAAGATGGATTGCTTTTTAGCAGAAAAAAGAATATTTTGCATGGGAAAATTTGACGGTGGCTTTGTTATTTCCAAGCCACCGCTGTTTTTTACAAATAAAACAAGAAAAAAGAATAAAACAAGAAAAAAGAACCGATCAACGGCTTGGATACAGGCGGCATGAGGATCGTGCGAGAAACGCTGATAGATTTGAACCGCGAGCAGGACGTTACAATCCTGATCAATTCCGGCTGATATTTTTGTCTTCAGTCTTTTTGTGACGGTCTGAAGGGATAGAGATTTATTTTTTCATGGCTTTATGGTATGCTGATATTGTAAAAACAATCTATCCGTGCGGCTTTGTCTGACAGCCGTATTTCAGTTATTTATATACATTGAATTCTGCTAATCACGGAGGATACATGAAAAATAATAGATTTTCTCATCTGCAAATGAACTTTTATTCAGAATATATAAGGAATCTTCATTGATTCAAGATGTATTGTATTTACCGGGAGGCGAAGATGAACGTATCGATTGAAATCATTGAAAAACCAAAGCGCGAACAGGTTGTGATCCAATGCTATGACATAAACGCGGAAATTAATGCTATTTTACGATATATAAAGGAAATGGACGGCTCACTAAGCGGATATATCGATGAACGGATCCACCGGATCTCCCTGCAGGATATTTACTATGTTGAAACAGTGGACAATACGCTTTTTGCTTACACCGAGCATCAGATTTATGAGTTAAAGATGAAGCTGTACGAGTTTGAAGCTCTGTATCAAAAAAATTCATTTTTCCGGTGTTCCAAGGCAGCGGCGGTTAATCTGATGAAGATAGAGAGTGTTTATTCCATTCTCAACGGCCGTTTATCGGCCAGGCTGTATAACGGTGAGGAAATTATTATATCCCGGCAGTATACCCGGGAGCTGAAAAAATGGTTATTGGGAGGCAGCATATGAATATTCGCAGCTTTTTAAAACAATGCATGATGCAGTTTTTTGTTATAACCTCTTGCGTTACATTTGCCACGGCAGTCATCGGGCCGTATTTAATGCCCAACCTGCAGATGGGATATCATATGTTTTACTCCCCTCCACTGATTGGACTGATATGCACATTGCCTTCCTTTATTCTGTATTCAAAGAAGGAATTGGATTTAAAGCATACCATTATCAGAAGAATGGTGCATCTGCTGGCAATTGAGATATTATTGTGTATTCCCAACTGGCTCAGCGGAAACCTGAAAACGGTTCCTGCTCTTCTGGTCTTTATCGTTACAGTGCTTGCCGTCTATCTGATTGTGAATCTTGTCGGCTGGTTTTTTGAAAGCCGTGATGCAAAGGCCATTAATGAAGGTTTAAAAAGACTGCAAAACCGCAAGTAATGCAACTTACCGCCCAAAAATGCAACTTACCCCCTGCTTTGTTGATTTTGATCCTGCAGATGCTATACTGGAATCAACAAGATTAAGGGGGTTTTTGTATGTTAGGAAGTATTATGTTCGTTATAGCACTTATCGTGCAGATCGGTTATATCGTATTTTGCATGATTAAAAAATCAAGACAGGATCGGGTAAAGCATATCATGAGATTTTCCTTATCCGGTGTTTTTATCGCATTGATTCTTTTATTTGGTCATGGGTGGAGTTTTCAATGGACTGTTCTTTCCGTAACGCTTGGAGTGCTGCTGTTGGTCAGTCTGGTACAAATCATCCTTGCTAAAAAGCCCGGTAAAAAGAACAGGCCATTTTACCGGTGGCGTACCATTATCGCCGGTCTGGGGAGTATTCTGCTCCTTTTTATCGGGTTATTGCCTGCGATTATTTTTCCGCCCTATCGGCACCCGGCAGTAACAGGCGATTATGAAGTAGGCTACGAGACGCACTCCTATGTTGACGATACCCGTAAGGAGCCGTATGGCAGTACAGGAGAAAACAGAGAGGTGAATATCGCCTTCTGGTATCCCAAAGATGCAAGAGAGACCTATCCCCTCGTTGTGTTTTCCCATGGCTTCAGCGGCATTAAAGACAGCAATGAATCAGCCTATATGGAATTGGCCAGTCACGGATATGTGGTATGCTCTGTCGACCACCCGTACCACTCTTTTTATACGGTGAATGAAAACCAGCAGGTTACTCTGATTGACAGCGGTTACATGGCGGAATATGCAGACCTTGGGAAGTCCTGCAAGGAAGAGCGGCTCAAGACATTTCAAAAATGGATGGACGTTCGTGTGGGAGATATCAATTTTGTCATTGATACCATTATAAATTCCCAGGGCGGGGTATATCAGCTTGTGGATCCGTCAAAAATCGGCGTATTCGGCCATTCACTGGGCGGTGCGGCCGCCATGGGTATTCCCAGGATCCGGGAGGATATCGGCGCCGTAATCAATATTGATGCCCCGATGATGTTCGAATTTACCGGAGTGGAAAACGATTGGTATACGATTAATGAAACGCCGTATCCCGTGCCGCTGCTTAATATCTATTCCGAATATCTGTATGAGAACGGCATTCAAAAGAATGACGAAGAATATTTTGCAAACAGATTGGTTTCTGCCACCGCTCCTGCTTCTTTTGAAGTGGTTTTTACCGGTGCGCAGCATATGAGTTTAACGGACTTAACTTTATTTTCCCCTATTCTGGCTAATATGCTTGACGAGGGGAGAAAAGCGGAGGTTGATAAGTATGAATGCCTTGAAACAATGAACAATGTTATTCTGCAGTTTTTTGATTGTTACCTGAAAGAAAAGAGTACTTTTACGGCAGCCGGTATTTATTGATTTTATAGTGGTCTGGCGATATCTTCAAATATATAAACCGGCATGCCATAAGCTTCCTGAAAGGGAGCATATCAGTTATGGCATGCGGGTTTTATATAATAATTCATCATGTATACTTGCTTTCATAAAGGAAATTAAAAAGGCTATGTCTTATGAAAACAAAAAACCAGTACAATTCCAGGTATTTCGTATGCTTTTATCAACCCGGAGCTTCTCAACTTCGCACCGCCGGCAAGATTATCCCTTGACCGCTCCGGCTGTCATGCCCTCGATAAAATACTTCTGGAAGATAAGGAATACGATGAAGATGGGCAATACGGCAAATACGGAACCTACGATCAGCAGATCATAATCATTGCCGTAAGGCGTCATCAGGGTATTCATGCCGATGGGCAGGGTGAACTTACCGGGAGTCCGGTATACCAGCATGGGCCACAGCATACTGTTCCAGGCTCCCATACTGCTTAGAATCGCCATGGCTGCAAGTGCGGGCTTGGTGATGGGAAGCATGATCTTCAGACAGATACCGAATTCCGTAGCTCCGTCAATTCTTCCGGCATCCAGCAGTTCCTTGGGAAGTCCGCTCATAAACTGCTTGAAGAAGAATACCGTGGAGGCTCCTACCAATCCCGGGAGAATAACTCCTACTGTGGAATCGATCAGATCAAAATCGATCATTTGCCGGTACAGGGGCAGAATCAGGATCTCAAAGGGAACCATCATGGTTGCAATGACAAGGAAGAACAGCAGGTTCTTAAGCCTGTATTCATACATTGCCAGGCCATAGGCTACAAAGTAGCATACCGTCAGGGTCAGTACCACGGTTATGACCGTCAGGACGACACTGTTCTTATACCACATGAAATATTTGTTCTGCTTGCCTGAGAATAACAGGATGTAGTTATTAAGCGACATCTTCTCCGGTTCGATTCTTATTGCCAGTCCATGCCCGATCAGCTCCGCTCCGGGATAGAAGGACCCTATCATCATGGCAATGAAGGGAAATGCCACCAATGCACCCATTATCGTAAAGAAGCCCGTGCATAAAAAGGTCAGTATACGGTTTTTCCCCGTCCTGCCCATTCTGTTCCCGGGAAGGGAATTCTGCCTCTCTGCCATTACTTATTTCCCTCCTTTTTGAAGGTTCCGTTCAGGATCAACTGGATCACATTAATAGTTAATGCAATAAGAAGCAATACCAGTCCTACCGCGGAGGCATAGCCAAGCTGATTCTTCTCAATACCCCGGCGGTACAGGTATCCGACGATGGTCAGCCCGATGTTATTGGGTGAATTGTTCCCGTTCCACAGCATGTAGCTCTCCAGGAACATAGCCAGTCCGGCGTAGATGCTGATGGTAAGTACATATATGGTGGTAGGCTTTAATAATGAGACGGTTATGTACCGGAATTTCTGGTAAGCATTCGCACCGTCGATATCCGCCGCCTCATACAGGCTGCTGTCGATATTTTTAAGTCCTGCAAGGAAATACAGCATATTTACCCCGGTCCATCTCCAGCAGGCTATGGTGAGCAGAGCCAGAAAACCGGTAGATTTCGCTTTCATCCATTTGATTGGCGCCTGGCCGAACCACGATAATATAACATTCATCTGTCCGCCTTCCAATTCACTGAACATAAGGCGGAATAAGGTACCCGCCACTACTACGGAGGTAAGTGCCGGAAGATATAACAGTGCCTTATAGAAGCTTTTTATTTTTACCAGCCTGCTGTCCATGATACAGGCAAAAACCATGGGAAATGGAATCAACAGAACCAAGGTCCACAGCATATACTGAAAGCTGTTCATGACTGCCAGCTTAAAGGCGGCATCCTTGAATAGCTTCGAATAATTTTCAAAGGCGATCCATTCGATCTCACCCGGCTTAATGGACTGGAAGCTCATCTTCACCGTACTGAAAAACGGATAGATCCAGAAAAAGCAAAAGCTTAATATAAAAGGAAGAACAAATATGTATGGCGCTGCTTTCTGGGAATAAAAGAGTTTCTTAACCTTATTCATAGCCCCTGTTACCCTTTCCTAATAAATATGGGAGCACCCCGGAACCCTCCCCGTTGAATCCATTCCGTGCCCTCCGGTGCCGGTGCGCGGTATACCGGAGATCAATACGGCCGGCCCCGGGGCGCTCTCCTGTTCACAGATCATACCGAACTATGTCCTATGTAAGCTCCGCACCCTAATAATCCTCAAGCTCCAATGCGTCCTGTGCCGTTGACAGCTCGCTGTCAATATCTGCGCCGTTTTCAAAGACATTGTTCAATACCGTTAAGTTGATCTGCTCGTTAATTGCGGGATTGATAGTACCGACCCTTATCTTGCCGATCTCATCCTTTATCTCATTCAGAGTGTCAAAGGGATTGTTTACAAAGTATGCAATGTACTTATTATTCTTATCCTGGGTGATCTCAGGATCTGACCAGATGGTGGTATTGAGGGTATCAAACCCAAGCATATCCCATATCTTTACATTCCCTTCATAGGAGAGCTTGGCAAATGCCAGGAATTCGGCTGCAAGATCGGCGTTCCCGGATTGTGTGGATACAACGGTGCCCGTACCTCCGATGCCTACGGAGCGGGGCTGGCCTTCTTCGAATACCGGGCAGGGGGCGATTGCCCATTTACCTGTCATCTCAGGCATGTAATTCAAAAATCTTGACATATACCACATCGCCTTGGGCAAGGATGCAACCTTTCCCGCAGAGATATATGCAAAGCCCTCTTCGGTATCCAGCTGTCCGCCGGGAGAGGTCTTGGCAATGCCGTCATTAATCCAGCCCTGCTGCAGCCTCAGCATCCTTTTCACGGATTCGATCTCAATATTCGGAGCGCCCTCCTCCGTCGTCCAGTCCTCACCGTGCTCGGCCATGGCGATCCACAGCCAGTCACCGCCGCCGGTATCAACGGTCATAAGGGTGACTTCGCCGCCGCTGGCATCGAACAGCTTCTTTCCCGCCTCGGTATAATCATCCCAGGTCTTGATGGTTGTATAGTCAATACCATACTGATTTAATATCTCGGTATTGTAATACATAACGGTGGCGCCCACATGGAAATCGATTCCGTAGTAATTATTATCCTTGCCGTAGATATCCAGGCGTGCGGTAACGATATCCTTCTTATAAGGCTCAACCACATCGTTTAAGGAACGGAACTGCACCTGTCCCTGTAAGAAATTCGGAAATTGGCTGATCTCAACATCACATAAATCCGGAGCTCCGGTCCCTGCCTGATTCGCAAGCATCAATTTATTATGCATATCGGAATAAGGGTATGTGGTAAATGTGATATTCAGCTGTTTATCGGGGTTCTGCTCATTCCAGAGCTCAAGCATCTGTGCGTAAAATGTGTTATGCAGCTCAACGAAGGACCACATCTCAAGGTGGGTCCCATCCTCGGGACCGACGGTGGATACCGCTGTTGCTTCCACTTCTGTCGCCGCGGTGGGGGCAGCTTCATCTCCTGCTTCTGTGTCTGCGTTACCATCCGATGTACTTTCGCTGCCGCAGCCGATGAACAAGGTTGCAGCAAGAGCCATACATAACAGTAAGCTAAGTAACTTCTTTTTCATTTTATTTCCTCCCTTAGAAATAATGATTTAAGCCTGGATCGCTCCAAACTATATAAAAGATAATTATTGAACAGAATAATTACACGTCATAAAGTGTAAATAAACATGTTCTATAAATCTCTTATTTAGGAATTATTGGAATATCGTATGGTTATGTACCGGTATGCAAGTATGTCTTGCATAATTATTCATTATTCTTGTTGTTACTTAATCTTTTATTCTTTCATCCGTTTATTTATTATTTAATTGTTCACTTAATTATATGGTATTTTTCCATATTTTGTCAATCTGTTTTTTATTATAATTATCATTATAAATAATTATTAATTATATAATTAAGTATTTTAGTATTATTCCACTAATTTATATATAAAATTTATAAGTTTATATAATTTTCTATCCTTTACACTTTATGTATATCCTTATTACAATTTTTGATATAATAAAACTAATATTTGCATATTATGCATATTTAATCATTTCTAATATAATATCATTTGTTTTTTTATGTCAAAACAATAAAAAACCAGCGGTAATAGGTGTATTCACCATCTTACCACTGGTATATCGTATATATATGAAATTAAACTTTCTTCACAATCTTATTCATGATTACAAGACCGGCAGGATTGCATACATCCAGCATGCGATACAGATTCGTCGTGCTAATAAATATGGTAGGTGCTTCCTTGATAATACGGGGAGTTTCATTCCCATACACCATAACCATCCGAAATATTGTACTATTACTGACAGTTTTAGATTGCACACGCACAGGCTCCATGGATATCTATAATTCATAATGTCCTTTACATTGGAATATTTCTATTCTACCATCATTAATTCGATAAACTAAACGATGCTCCTCATCTATTCTTCTGCTCCATAAACCTTGTAAATTATATTTCAGTGGTTCTGGTTTGCCGATTCCATCATAACCATTGTTATCAATATCCTTCAGTAGCTGATTAATTCTTTTTACCATCCTTTTATCTTGAGTCTGCCAGTACAGATAATCATCCCACGCATCATCGAGCCATATTTTCTTCATCATCAACCTCGATTAGTTCATGCTCTTTGTAGTTACCCTGATCAAATTTTTTTAAAGCATTTTCTAAATATTTAATATTGGCTTCACTATAGAACGGATCACTGGCTTTAATATCAAATGGTATTCTGCGTTCTCTGACAACAGCTTTTGCAAAGATAGTAATTGCTGTTGTAATATTCATTCCAAAATCATCTACAACACTTTCAAGTTGCTTTTTTAAATTTTCATCTATTCGGATATTCAGATTTGTTTGTGCCATTGAAACCACTCCTTCAATTTTATAATAATATTATATCATTATTATATACACATTGTCAACACGTCGTGAATACAATCTGATATTCATGATGCACAACTGCAGAACTGCAGAACCCTGTTATTCTTTATTCCTTTTTCAATAAGCTGAATTCATTCTGTTAATCTTCCTTCATAAGCTTGTTCATTATGGCGATTCCGGCGGGAGTTGCCGCAAGTCCGCCTTCCCCTGTTTCCCGAAGGGATTTTGGCAGGGCATCTCCGATTTCGCGCATGGCGTCAATCACTTCATCCACCGGAATTCTGCTTTGTATTCCGGCTACCGCCATATCCGCACTGGCTATGGCGTTCACGGCACCTACCACATTGCGCTTTACGCAGGGCACCTCCACCAGACCGCCTACGGTATCACATACCAGGCCAAGCAGGTTCTTAAGGGACATGGCTGCGGCATGGGCGATACTTTCGCTATCTCCTCCGTTGAGATAAGCCAGCGCTCCTGCCGCCATAGCACTCGCCGAGCCGATCTCTGCCTGACAGCCGCCTGCCGCTCCGGACAGATAGGCTCTTGCAGCTATAACCTCTCCTATACCGGAGGCAACATACATCGCCTCCACCATCCGCTCCATGGGTACCTTATTTTTCTCCTCATAGGTCAGCAATACCGCCGGAATCACACCACAGGAACCGGCTGTAGGCGCTGCCACGATTTTTCTCATGCAGGCATTTGATTCACCCATTTTCAGTGCTTTTGCAATCACTTCTCCAAGGAACGGACCGCCTACCACTCTTCCTTCCCGTACTGCCCGGTTCATCCGCTCTCCGTCACCGCCTACAAGCCGGCTGGCGGACATCAGATCCTTGTCATATACCAGGTCCGCCGCCTTCATGGCAAGATAGAGCTGTTCCATCCGTAACATGGATTCATCCGCCGTAACCATCCTTTCCTCCATATCATCCTCCAGGATAATCTGCCAGAACGGCTTGTGTGCTTCGGTGCTCTGCTTAATTATTTCTTTCATCGATCGAAAACTCATAGTTTATGTCATACCTTTCATGGCTTATTCATTGTGCTACAGGCGATCCTTCCGAATACCCGTGAATTACGCGGATCCATTTTTTATCAATTATCTGCTACACTGAGGTATGTAACTTTTGTAATACCTGCTGCGCCCTTTAATAATTCCAATGCATCGGCCGGCACCTCCTGATCACATTCTATGATCATGACAGCATGTCCTCCCCTTCTGTCCCTGTTAATCCGCATGGTTGCTATATTGACAGATTTCTGCCCGAGAATCGTAGCAACCTGAGATACCGTACCCGGCTGGTCGAGATTATGCACAATCAGGGTCGGATAACCGGCGGTAATATCCGCTTCCACACCATCGATCTGATTGATAATGATCTGTCCGCCTCCGATGGAGGAAGCTATTATTTCAAGCTGCGCGCCTTTTACACCCTGCAGCTTAAGAAGAACAGAATTAGGATGCGCATTTTTAAGCTCTGTTCCATAAAAGCTATAGGACAGACCGCTCATCTGCGCTAATAAAAAGCTGTCCGGAATCCGGTCATCATCCGGCTTCATTCCCAGCAAACCGGCGATCAATGCTTTATCCGTTCCATGACCTTTTCCGGTAGCCAGAAAAGAGCCATGCAGATAGATTTCCGCATCCTTCACCATCTCGCGAAGCAATTGCCTGGCAGTATATCCTATCTTCACAGCCCCTGCCGTATGTGAACTTGAAGGCCCGACCATTATCGGTCCCATAATATCAAATACATTCATATAAATCTCCTTCGTCCGGCTATTTGTGTTATAATCCACTAATCAGTATGTCACTAACCTATGTTAATTTACTGGTCAGCATGACGGTAACCTATGTTAATTTATTGATCAGCATGACGATAACCTATGTTATAATCCACTGATCAGCATAACAATGATCTGATAATTTACCTATCAGAACTGCATCACCTGTGTGA
>JAFADH010000026.1 GCA_023424995.1 Bacillota bacterium
CCCGGTGAAGGCCACAACCTTCAGGAGCATAGCGTTGTTCTGATCAGAGGCGGAAGAGTAAAGGACTTACCCGGTACTCGTTACCACATCATCAGAGGTACCCTTGATACGGCAGGCGTAGCTAAGAGAAGACAGGCACGTTCCAAGTATGGTGCTAAGAGACCGAAGGCTGCTGCAGCTAAGAAATAATTAACAACTACCTAATTGAACAGTTAAGTGCCGGATTAATTTTTTATTTCCTTTTGATTTGTATTTCTGTGGGTTCAAGTTAAGAAGTAATAAGGAAGTTAAACTGAGCACGATCACAATGAAATTGTGAGTACCGTTGAATTAATTGACTGACGGAGCAAGAAGCATCCTCCGTCATGTTATAGTTAAGGAGGGAAGAAACGTGCCTAGAAAAGGACATATAGCAAAAAGAGACGTGTTACCGGATCCTTTATACAACAATAAGGTTGTAACAAAGCTCATCAACAATATCATGCTCGACGGTAAGAAGGGTACAGCCCAGAAGATCGTATATGGTGCATTTGATAAGATCGCGGCAAAGACCGGTAAGGAAGCCGTTGAGGTATTCGAAGAGGCCATGAATAATATCATGCCCGTACTTGAAGTAAAAGCAAGACGTATCGGCGGTGCCACCTATCAGGTGCCCATCGAGGTCAGACCGGATAGAAGACAAGCGCTTGCACTTCGCTGGATTACCTTATTTACACGTAAAAGAGGCGAGAAGACCATGCAGGATAGGCTTGCCAATGAGCTTATGGATGCTGCCAACAATACGGGTGCAGCAGTAAAAAGAAAAGAAGATATGCATAAGATGGCAGAGGCTAATAAGGCATTTGCCCATTACAGATGGTAACATCGTTTGTTAATACAAGATGAATTTTTTATTTAGGTCTATCGTTATGCATACTAAATTGATAAAAATTCACTTGTCATGAATTAAGGAGGAATTATCCTTGGCAGGAAGACAATATCCATTAGAGAGGACTAGAAATATCGGTATTATGGCCCACATAGATGCCGGTAAGACAACTCTTACCGAACGTATTCTATACTATACCGGTGTAAACTACAAAATCGGTGACACTCATGAAGGTACCGCGACCATGGACTGGATGGAGCAGGAACAGGAGAGAGGCATCACCATTACTTCTGCGGCGACTACATGCCACTGGACCCAGGAATTTGAGCATAATAAGATTCCGGGAGCATTAGAGCACCGAATCAATATCATCGATACACCCGGACACGTAGACTTTACCGTAGAGGTTGAGCGGTCCCTGCGTGTACTGGACAGTGCTGTCGGTGTATTCTGTGCTAAGGGCGGTGTTGAGCCTCAGTCCGAAACTGTTTGGCGTCAGGCTGACAAATATAACGTACCCAGAATGGCTTTCGTTAATAAGATGGACATTTCCGGTGCGGATTTCTTTAATGTAGTCAGAATGGTCAAGAGCAGATTAGGTAAGAATGCAGTTCCGATTCAGCTGCCCATTGGCAAAGAAGATACTTTTAAGGGTATCATTGATCTGTTCGAGATGAAAGCTTATTATTATATTGATGATAAGGGCGAGCAGATTGAAATAAAAGAAATTCCTGATGATTTAAAGGATCAGGCAGAAGAATACAGACAGGCAATGATCGAGTCCATCTGTGAGACAGATGACGACTTAATCGAGAAGTTCCTGGAAGGTGAAGAGCCTGGGACGGAAGAATTAAAAGCAGCCTTAAGAAGAGCTGTGATTAATGTACAGATCATTCCCGTATGCTGCGGTTCTGCTTATAGAAACAAAGGCGTCCAGAAATTACTGGATGCGGTTCTTGAGTATTTGCCCGCTCCTACCGATATCCCGGATATTAAGGGTGTTGATGAGGACGGTAATGAAATTCACAGAAGATCCTCCGATGAGGAGCCTTTTGCGGCATTGGCATTCAAGATCATGGCTGACCCGTTCGTTGGAAAGCTTGCTTTCTTCAGAGTTTATTCCGGTACCCTGAATTCGGGTTCCTATGTATTAAATTCTACCAAGAACAAGAAGGAACGTGTTGGACGTATCCTGCAGATGCATGCAAACAAGAGAGAAGACTTGGATAAGGTATACTCGGGAGATATCGCGGCGGCAGTCGGACTTAAGGTTACCACAACCGGTGATACCATCTGCGATGAAAAGGCCTTCGTGGTACTGGAATCCATGGAATTCCCCGAGCCGGTTATTAACGTGGCGATTGAGCCTAAGACCAAAGCCGGACAGGATAAGATGGGTGAAGCCTTGGCAAAGCTTGCTGAAGAAGATCCCACCTTTAGGACCTATACGGATGAGGAGACCGGTCAG
Source organism: Bacillota bacterium (assembly GCA_023424995.1). GTDB lineage: Bacteria > Bacillota > Clostridia > Lachnospirales > Lachnospiraceae > Mobilitalea. The sequence goes on from JAFADH010000026.1 coordinate 2,337, forward strand.
ACCATCATCGCCGGTATGGGCGAGCTCCATCTCGAGATTATCGTAGACAGACTTCTTCGTGAATTCAAGGTTGAAGCTAACGTAGGAGCGCCTCAGGTTGCATACAAGGAAGGCTTCAGCAAGTCTGTCGAGGTTGATTCCAAGTATGCGAAGCAATCCGGCGGCCGCGGCCAGTACGGTCACTGTAAGGTCCGCTTCGAGCCTATGGATGCAAATGCTGAGAAGACTTATGAATTCGTTAACGCTATCGTGGGCGGTGCTATTCCGAAGGAATACATCCCTGCTGTAGACGCCGGTATTCAGGAGGCTACCAAAGCCGGTGTACTTGGCGGTTATCCGGTACTCGGTATCAAGGCTACCTGCTATGACGGTTCCTACCATGAGGTTGACTCCAGTGAAATGGCCTTTAAGATCGCAGGATCCATGGCGTTCAAGGATGCCATGCATAAGGGCGGCGCAATTCTCTTAGAGCCGATCATGAGAGTAGAGGTTACCGTACCCGAGGATTATATGGGCGATGTTATCGGTGATATCAGCTCCCGTCGCGGTCGTATCGAAGGTACGGAAGATATCAACGGCACCAAGCTGATCAGAGGCTTTGTTCCGTTATCCGAGATGTTCGGATACTCAACAACTCTTCGTTCCAAGACACAGGGGCGCGGCGCATATTCCATGTTCTTCGCATCCTATGAGCAGGTACCGAAGAACGTACAGGAGAAGGTTCTGTCAACCAAAGGCAAATAATTGGTTTGACGAAGCAAACCTTCAGTAAATAATTCTAAGTATATCAATTCTTTATGCTTGAAAATATTTCATAGTTGAAATATAATAGGGCATATGAGGCAATTAAAACAAGCTATATACATTTGCTTATAAGCATTAATTAAAGGAGGACGTTGTAAAATGGCAAAGGCTAAATTTACAAGAAACAAACCGCATTGTAATATCGGTACTATCGGTCACGTAGACCATGGTAAGACAACACTTACAGCAGCTATCACAAAGACTCTTCATGAGAGATTAGGTACTGGCGAAGTTGTAGCATTCGATCAGATCGACAAGGCTCCCGAAGAGAAGGCAAGAGGTATCACAATATCCACAGCACACGTTGAGTATGAGTCCAAGGCCAGACACTATGCACACGTTGACTGCCCCGGACATGCTGACTATGTAAAGAACATGATCACCGGTGCCGCTCAGATGGACGGCGCAATCCTGGTAGTTGCTGCTACTGACGGTGTTATGGCTCAGACAAGAGAGCATATCTTACTTGCACGTCAGGTAGGTGTTCCTTATATCGTAGTATTCATGAACAAGTGTGACATGGTTGATGATCCCGAGCTTCTTGAATTAGTTGAGATGGAAGTTAGAGATTTATTAAATGAGTACAGCTTCCCCGGCGATGATACACCTATCATTCAGGGTTCTGCTCTCAAGGCGCTTGAAGATCCCAGCAGTTCCTGGGGCGAAAAGATTATTGAGCTGTTCGATGCAGTGGATACCTGGATTCCGGATCCTCAGAGAGCAACTGACAAGCCTTTCTTAATGCCTGTGGAAGACGTATTCTCCATCACCGGCCGCGGTACTGTTGCTACCGGCCGTGTAGAGCGTGGTGTTCTTAAGGTGTCTGAGGAAGTTGAAATCGTTGGTATCAAGGAAGAGACCCGTAAGGTTGTTGTAACCGGTATCGAGATGTTCCGTAAGCTTCTTGATGATGCTCAGGCCGGTGATAACATCGGTGCACTTCTTCGTGGCGTTCAGAGAAATGAAATCGAAAGAGGACAGGTTCTTTGCAAACCCGGCTCAATTAAGTGCCATAAGAAATTCACAGCTCAGGTTTACGTATTGACAAAGGAAGAAGGCGGACGTCATACTCCTTTCTTCAACAACTACAGACCTCAGTTCTATTTCAGAACAACTGACGTAACCGGTGTTTGTAATCTTCCTGCAGGCGTAGAGATGTGCATGCCTGGCGATAACATCGAGATGAGTATCGAATTAATTCATCCCATCGCTATGGAGCAGGGTCTTGGCTTCGCTATCCGTGAGGGTGGAAGAACCGTAGGTTCCGGTAAGGTTGCTACCATTACTGAATAATTAAAGTATAAATAAAAATCCCCGGTCCTTTATAATATAAGGGACCGGGGATTTCTTCATCGTATAGGAAAGTTCTTTCATGGTGATATTGGAGTACTCTTCTTTTAAGGGATTGCAAATTCCTGTTCTCCGCCGCCCGTACCGACGCTTACAATCGTAAAATTCCCGTCGCCTAAAGCCTTCACGCACAGCTCCCGAAACAGCCCGTCAAATGTATCCTTGCCGGAAACCCCGTCCCCCGGAGCAAAATAGCCGTCCCCTGCGGTGGTTATGCCATATTCCACTCCCACAACATAATGGTACCGCATATCTTCATAGGCTTGCCCGGCTTTGGGCTCGCCTGCAATCACAGAGACATTATGAATGGTATAATCCGATATACGCTCGGTTTCGGGCACAATATCGTCCGCAAAACCGTTCAGCCATTGCGTGGCTGCAACCTCTCCTATGACCTGTGCCGGTTCGTCAGGCTTTACCCAGAATGTCAGCGGCTGCTCTTCCTCCTGAATGGCAGAAGCTATGGGCAGCTCGAATAATCCGATTGACATTGAGGAATTTCCGGGCATATATTTCATAAGTTCATCTCCATATACCGACATTTGTTCTTTGGTAAAGTCTGTTTGGTTCATTTGATAAATCTGCAAATGCAGCCCGTTATCGTACTGCAATAATATTTGCCCGACAGCATTGATATCGGGAGTGGCAGCATCCAAATCGTAAATTTCCGAGTGCTCTTTATTTCTGTTCGTGCCTTCGAGCAGGGTAAAATACGGATCATTATTTCCTGTAAGCACTGTATCTTTCCACACATAAAGCTCCAGTCCCTTGAAAGCTTGAAGCTTTGTCTCATTCGTATCGCTCTCGACAGAAAAGTCTTCCGGCAGCGGAGCGTTCCCGCCGGTATAGTTCCAGGAAGAAAGCCATTGGTATCCGGCATTATAATAGTCTCCGTCAATAAAAAGCTGTGCATTGCCGATGTTGGTTACAGTATGGCGCAGGCCATCTTTTGTCGTCACATAAAACGAGGTCATTCCGCCGTTTAGCATTTCCGGGTTTTTCAGATAGTTACCCCGGCTTTGGTTGATAAGAGTAACGACCGCCTCAAATTCACCGGCATCAAACAGCCGGTAACGTTCGTCCTCGGCGCTCGGCATTACCACCAGCTCAATGCGCTCCACATTGCTTACGGACAGGCTTTTTGCCCATTTCATGCTGTCACGGGAGCTTGATGACTGGGAGAGAAACAACATGCTGACGATACCTATGATGATAATACTAAAGGCCCCGATCAGGAATTTTCGCTTTTTAAAGAGTTCCCTCAGCTTTATCATCCTGATCCTGCGCTCCATGTTGCTCTTACCATCCACCATGCAAAGGAGCTTCGGGGCGATTCCCATATTGCTGTAACGGCTCAGAACCTCGATCAGAGAGCGTGAATAATCCCTGATGTTCTCATTTCCGATACGGTTTATGACATATGCATCGTTGGCAAGCTCCATATCCTGGCGAATGAATTTGAACATCATCCATATGAAAGGATTAAACCAGTATACTGCCTGCAGCAGCAAAAGAAAGTAGTTCAGCAGCATATCAAGTCTTTTGTAATGGGAAAGCTCGTGGAGCAGGATGTATTTTACGCTTTCATCGCTCATCTCATTTGCATAAAGGGGCAGTATGATCTTAGGCCGAACAAAACCCAGAAGTGCCGGAGAGCCGATATAATCCTGCATGACAAGCCGGATATTGCTTCTGATACCAAGGACGGCTTTGCAATGATTGAGCAAAGAGATGTAACCGGGACTGATTTCATACTGATGCTGCTTTAGTCTGCGTATCAAATTCATACGGCTTATAGGCATGAAAAGGGCGGCGGCAATAAAGCCTGACAGCCATAGCAGAGGAATGGCCACATCAAAGATAAGGGACTTTAGGAAAACGGTCTGCACTTCCTCCCGCAGCTTATGAAGAATGGCCTGCTGCTCCGGAACGGACGTTTGGGTATCTGAAATATCATGCTGGTTTTTTATTATCTGGTCGTATTCGCTGCGATATGATATTTCCTGCACCTTTGCCATAGGATCAAGAAGTGCAAATTCAGTTTGCGGTCTGTAGGGAACTGCAAGGGCAGCAAGTACCACAAGCCACATGGCATATTTCCAGACAGGCGAGATCCTGCTGTCGGCAAACCGGCGAATCAGCATAATCACTGCCCCGATACAAAGTGCGGCAATCGACATAAACAGCAGCTTGTAAAAAACCGGCGCAAGGGCAAAGGAGAGTTTATTAAGCTCATTTAAAACTGCAGCCATAACTATTCCTCCTCAACCATATCCAGCAGCTTCTGCAAATCCTCACGGCTGATTTTTTCTTCCTTTACAAAGTTCAGAAGCATTTTCTCGGCAGAGCCGTCAAATACTTTTTGAATAAAGCTCCTGCAGGTTGCATTCGTATATTCCTCCCGTGTGACAACAGGGGAATACCTGTAGGTGCGTGAATTGATTTCGTTGGCTTTCACCGCACCCTTCGCTACCAGCCTTTGCAATAAAGTTTTCAGCGTACTTTTGTTGCCTTCCATGTCTGCGAATATTTCCGGTGAGGTAAGGTCTCCTTTATCCCACAATACCTTCATGATGGGAAGTTCCGCATCGGCAATTTGTATATGATTTTTCATTCAGGTCCTCCTTTTGAGATTACTAATGTAATCTGATTATAGTTTACACTAGTAATCTCAAAATGTCAAGCATATTTGGGCACTAATGCCTATATAAAAAAGGGGAAAACCGGCAGGTTCTGCTGTTGAATATGCTTTAGTGTTTGTAATATAATGACGATATAATATCATAGCATATTATCCTTGAGGGCTGGAAATCAAACCCAGTCAGGATTTGAAGCGGATTTTCTTCATTCCCGGCGCTGACGGCTATTGATGTAAGGAATGATAATCTTGTCGAGATTTAAAAGTTTTTAAAATTTTCTTTGAAAATTACGGAAAATCGTTTATAATAGACTCGTATATGTTTAAGTTGTGAGAGATTGGAAGAAAATATAGTTATAACCTACATGAATACTTTTTTTTAATAAAATCGTTATATTAGAATAAAATCAAAGGAAGCTACTTGTTCATGCGGAGTATCGCATAATGAGTACTCTCGATGTACCTCAGAATTCTGCCCGTAAGAGTGATGAGAGTACCCATATAAGGAAAGGAGATATATTAATATGTTAGGCAGTGATATCGGGATTGACCTGGGTACGGCAAGCGTTTTAGTTTATATAAAGGGAAAGGGCGTAGTATTAAAAGAGCCATCGGTAGTAGCCTTTGACAGAGACTCCAATAAAATTAAAGCAATCGGCGAAGAAGCAAGATTGATGCTTGGCAGAACACCCGGGAATATCGTAGCGGTCCGTCCGTTAAGACAGGGTGTTATTTCTGATTATACAGTTACTGAGAAGATGTTAAAATATTTTATCCATAAGGCGGTGGGCAAGCAAAGATTCAGAAAGCCTGTTATCAGCGTATGTGTACCCAGCCAGGTGACGGAGGTTGAGAAGAAGGCAGTTGAGGATGCAACTTATGCTGCCGGTGCAAGGGATGTGCATATTATTGAAGAGCCCATCGCAGCAGCGATCGGGGCAGGGATCGATATCTCCAGGCCCTGCGGGAATATGATCGTGGATATCGGCGGCGGAACAACGGATATCGCTGTTATCTCCCTGGGAGGAACGGTTGTAAGCACCTCCGTTAAGATCGCAGGGGATGATTTTGATGATGCGATTGTCAGATATATGAGAAAGAAGCATAATCTTCTGATCGGTGAGAGAACCGCGGAGGATATTAAGATAAAGATCGGATCTGCTTACCGCAGACCGGAATCCGTATCCATGGAGGTCAGGGGCCGTAACCTGGTAACGGGACTTCCCAAGACCATCGCGGTTACTTCGGAAGAGACGGAAGAAGCTTTGAAGGAGACTACGGCCCAGATCGTGGAAGCGGTTCACAGCGTCCTGGAGAAGACTCCGCCGGAGCTTGCGGCAGATATTGCAGACAGAGGAATTGTATTAACCGGCGGCGGCTGCCTTTTATACGGGTTAGAGGAATTGATCGAAGAGAAGACAGGAATTACGACCATGACCGCAGAGGATCCCATGACCGCGGTTGCTATCGGAACCGGTAAATTCGTAGAATTTATCACCGGCAAGAGAGATTAGTTAACATTATACAGCTACAGTGAAACGGGTGGATCAATTATGGTTCATATGGGATGTACAAATGCAGAAACGAGGTTGATGACATGGTAAGAGGATTATATACGGCCTATACCGGTATGGCGAACGAGCAGAAACGGCTGGATATTATCGCGAATAATCTGGCTAACTCGGCAACTGTTGGTTACAAGGAAGAGGGAATTACAAGCCAGTCCTTTGATCATGTCCTGACGTTAAAAATCAAGGATGCCTCGGAAGCTTATAATGACCGCCCCATCGGTAACATGAGCCTGGGTGTAAAGCTTGGAGAAGTCTATACGAATTATGGGCAGGGTTCCCTGAGACAGACGGAAGGGACCTATGATCTGGCACTTGAGGGAAAAGGCTTCTTTGCTCTCTCCGTAACTGACCGGGCAGGCAATGTAAGTACGCAGTATACCCGGAATGGTTCCTTTACCATGACGCAGGACGGTTATATCGTTGATGCGGACGGAAACCATCTTCTGGGAACAGCCGGAGAGCTTCAGCTTCCTACGGATGCAGCAGATATCGTTATTGACGGGGACGGAGCAGTTTACGCAGACGGAAACTATATTGACACGCTTCAGGTCACGGATTTTGAAGATTATGATTACCTGGCCAAGGTGGGTGAGACACGGTATGAAACACTGGAAGGGGCTGTCCTGTTAACCGGAAGCGCCACCGTGAGGCAGGGCTTCACGGAGCAGTCCAATGTGAATGTCGTAGCCGAGATGGTCCAGATGATAGCCATTACCAGGGCGTATGAAGCAAACCAGAAGGTAATTCAATCTGTTGATAAGACTCTGGATCTGGCAGCCAATTCCGTAGGCAGAGTATAATTTGCCCCAACCCATGAAAATACCAAAGAATGACCTTGCAGTAATTATTATATTCTTATTATAGATAGTTGATTATCTTGGAGGATACGCATATGATGAGAGCCTTATGGACGGCTGCTTCCGGCATGACCACGCAGCAGACCAATGTTGACACGATTTCGAATAACCTGGCCAATATTAATACAACTGCCTATAAAAAGGAAGCAGCGCAGTTTAAGTCGTTATTGTACCAGACCATTCAGGAGCAGTCCTATGATAACAACGGAGATGCAAAGCCCTCCGGGATTCAGGTAGGCCTGGGTGTAAGAAATTCAGCGATAACCACTCAGTTTACGCAAGGAGCCGTCAATGAGACAGGGAATGATTATGACTTGGCGATTTACGGGAAAGGCTTCTTCATGGTGCAGACGCCGGACGGTGAGACTGCCTATACCCGCAACGGGGCGTTCCAGATGGCGATAGGAGCTTATGGACTTACATTAGCCACCTCGGAGGGGTTTCCGGTTCTGGACAGCAGCGGTGAACCCATTACTTTGGAAGGTGATTATAGTGCTTCGGATATTACCATAGATGATCAGGGTAATTTATTATATCCGGATGAGGAAGGACTTTCGGTCCCCATCGGTATCCAAATCGGACTGGCTCAGTTTAATAATCCGGGCGGGCTGGAGAAGACCTCCGGCAGCCTGCTGACAGCAACTGAGGCTTCCGGGGAACCGAGGCTGGAGGCGGAGGATGGGACCTTGCAGTTAAGCACGATCAAGCAGGGATATCTGGAAGCCTCCAATGTAGCTGCCGTGGATGAGATGGTCAGCCTGATTGTTGCACAGCGTGCTTATGAGATGAATTCAAAGATCATTACGGCAGCGGATGAGATGCTCCAGCAGGCGAATAATCTGAGATAAAATTCAAGAGAGACTTTCCTGCCGGGAGTGGTAACTGCGGCACCGGATAAGCCGGAGAAGACCCTGGAGGTTATGAAATTCTTCTATTTTTGTGCCGGATAAGATTTCGATAAGCTTCACAAGGATGTCCTATGCACCGGCAGAATGGAGTGATATATGAATATATCGATTGGTTCTGACGCTGATTTTCTAACGAATACAAACCTGTTAGGGGATACGGCAAGAACGGATAAGCTTACGGAAGCTTTAAATAATAAGACGGCCTCCGATGAGGAACTGATGGAAGCCTGCAAAAGCTTCGAATCCTATCTTCTGGAACAGGTTTTTAAGGGAATGGAGAAAACGATCCTAAAGGATGAAGAGGAAGAGAATGATTATATGGCCCAATTCGGTGATAAGCTTTACGAGGAATATGCGAAGCAGGCGACGGAAAGCGGAAGCCTTGGAATTGCACAGATGCTGTATGAATCAATGAAACGTAATTAGATTCCTTAGCTTTGCAGACGGAAGGTCTATTCTGCGCAATACGAAAGACATCAGCTTGTCGGTACACTGCACCTTTTATGTCATTACAAACAGAAATCCGTATATAAGGAATCTGATTGGAATGACATTTTTATAATTCAAGCGCCACAAGTCGGATTTATGTGAAGAGATAAATATGCACATATATGTATTTGTTGTACTGCATTACAGATGACTTATGACGCCGGAGTCATTTTTATTATAGTACCGGATACACAGAGGAATGAAAGGCATGGACACATAGAATGGCCGAAATCATAGAAGGATACATCGAGCGGATTATATTCCGGAATGACGAGAATGGATATACCGTACTGAGTCTGCATACACAGGAGGATGAGGTTACCTGCGTGGGAAGCTTTCCCTTTATCAGTGAGGGAGAATTCATCCATGCCATGGGAAGCTATACGGATCATGCAGTGTACGGACAGCAGTTTCTGATCGAAGCTTTTGATACAAAGCAGCCTGAGGATTTATTCTCCATGGAGCGGTATCTGGGTTCGGGGGCTATCAAGGGCGTCGGAGAGGCATTGGCAGCAAGGATCGTGAAGAAATTTAAGGAAGATACCTTCCGGATCATCGAAGAGGAACCGGAGCGGCTTGCTGAGATTAAAGGAATCAGTGACCGTATGGCAAAAGAGATATATCGTCAGTTTGAAGAGAAGAGGGATATGCGAAGTGCCATGCTCTTCCTGCAGCAATACAATATCACCGGCAATCTGGCGGTAAAAATCTTCTCGGAATACGGTCAGAGGATGTATGAGATTTTAAAGGAAAACCCCTACCGTCTGGCGGAGGATATCTCCGGAGTCGGCTTTAAGACAGCGGATGAGATCGCAAAAAGGATGGGGATCGGATATGATTCGGATTACCGTATTAAGGCCGGGATCCTGTATGTTCTGTTACAGGCAAGTGCGGACGGACATGTCTATCTGCCGGAGGAGGAGCTGCTTAAAAGGTCGAAGACGCTTCTGCTTGCCCATGATGAATCGATCCGCAGACAGCTGACGGCACTTGCCGTTGAAAAGAAGATTATAATGAAAGAAACAGATCGGGATAAGTTAATCTATTCCTCGGTATATTATTATATGGAGCTGAATGTTGCCAGGATGCTTCATGATTTAAATATCCGTTACCATATCGGTCAGGATAATGTCCGTAACCGGGTCACCACCATAGAGCAGCAATTCGGGATCGAGCTGGAAGAGCAGCAGCGGACGGCAGTAGCGGAAGCGGCGGGCAACGGTTTATTAATCATAACAGGCGGTCCGGGAACAGGAAAGACAACAACCATTAACACAATTATTAAATTCTTTGAAACAGAGGGAATGGATATCCTGCTGGCAGCTCCTACCGGAAGAGCAGCCAAACGAATGACTGAGACCACGGGGTATGAAGCTAAGACGATTCACAGATTGCTGGAGTTATCAAAGCTTAATGACGATCAGGAGAATAAATTCACCTTTGAACGCAATGAAACCAATCCCCTGGAGACGGATGTGCTGATTATCGATGAGATGTCCATGGTGGATATTAATCTGATGCATGCCCTGCTAAAGGCGGTAGCGGTGGGAACCAGGCTGATACTGGTAGGAGATGTGAACCAGCTCCCCAGTGTGGGGCCGGGCAATATTCTGCGGGATATAATCGACTCTCACAGCTTTAATGTGGTTAAGCTCACGAAGATCTTCCGTCAGGCTGCAGACAGCGATATTATTGTCAATGCACATAAGATTAATGACGGAGAGCATATCAGCCTGGATAATAAAAGCAGGGATTTCTTCTTCTTAAAGAGAGGGGAAGCCAATGTGATAGCAGCCGTCATGATCAACCTGATTAAGAATAAGCTTCCGGGTTATGTGAATGCCACACCTTATGATATCCAGGTACTCACACCCATGAGAAAGGGTGAACTGGGAGTGGAGCGCCTGAACAAGATCCTGCAGCAGGCGTTAAATCCGCCTGAAAGGGATAAGAAGGAGAAGGAATATCATGAGACCGTCTTCCGGGAAGGCGATAAGGTAATGCAGATTAAGAACAATTACCAGATTGCCTGGGAGATCAGGAACCGCTTCGGCATCGTCAGCCAGACAGGAACCGGTGTCTTTAACGGTGATGCGGGAGTGGTGAAGGAGATCAATTTGTTCTCGGAGCATATGATCGTAGAATTTGACGATAACCGTCTGGTGGATTACAGCTTTAACCAGCTGGATGAGCTGGAGCTCGCCTATGCTGTTACGATTCACAAGTCACAGGGCAGCGAATATCCGGCCGTCATTCTGCCCATACTCGACGGCCCCAGGCTTCTCTTTAACCGCAATCTTCTTTATACCGCAGTGACCAGGGCGAAGAGCTGTGTGACCATCGTCGGAAGTGATATCATGCTGCAATTCATGATAGATAATAAGAATGAACAAAACCGCTATTCCGGTCTTTGTGACAGAATCAGGGAGTTCGTATAGAAGCAGGTACATTACATTAAGCTGCGGCGGAATGGAACATATGCATGAATTTATGTGAAATATCTGGAACTATTGATAAAATCAGTAATTTTATGTATAATAAGAAGGAAAGAAGATAGATCAGTTGGAGGAGATTAATTTGTCGGATACATCATTAGTGATTATGGCAGCGGGCATCGGCAGCCGCTATGGCGGCGGCATCAAACAATTGGAAGCAGTCGGCCCGAGTGGCGAGATTATTATGGATTATTCCATTTATGATGCTATGGAAGCAGGCTTTAATAAGGTCGTATTTATTATCCGTAAGGATCTTGAGAAGGATTTTAAGGAGATTATCGGCAATCGCATTGAGAAGATAGTAAGGGTGGAGTATGTTTTTCAGGAGATGGATCATCTGCCGGAAGGCTTTACAAAGCCTGCGGACAGAACCAAACCCTGGGGAACAGGGCAGGCGGTTCTCTGCTGTAAGGATATTGTAAGGGAACCTTTTGTAGTAATTAATGCAGATGATTATTATGGAAAGGAAGCTTTTCAGATCATTTATAATTTTTTAAATGATAAGTCATATAGGGATAATCAGTACTGCATGGCAGGCTTTGTTCTCGGGAATACGCTGAGCGAGAACGGAGCGGTTACACGGGGGGTATGCCGAGCTGACGAAGCCGGAATTCTGGTGGATATCGCTGAGACCGGGGGCATCGTACCCATGGGTGATCATGCGGCAGCAAAGAACAATGAGGGCGAAGAGATCAGGCTTGATCTTAACAGTGTAGTATCCATGAATATGTGGGGCTTTAAGCCGAGGCTGTTTGAGCATCTGGAGAAGGGCTTTACGGAGTTTCTTTCAAATATCGGAGAGAATGAAATAAAGAAGGAATATCTTCTTCCGTCCGTAGTCGGCGAGCTTATAAAAGCAGGTAAGGCAGAGGTCTTCGTATTAAAATCCTCCGACCGGTGGTTTGGTGTAACCTATAAGGAAGATAAGGAATTCGTTGTCAGCTCTATCAGAGCATTGATTGATCAGGGCATTTATCCTGCCAGGCTGTTTGCATAATAATGAGTGTGGATCTGATACAGACATTTCTTGATATTATATATCCGGTGAGATGTCCGGTCTGCGGCGAGATTGTCCTTCCCAAGGGAAAACGGATCTGTACTGCCTGCAAGGAGCGTCTCCCTTATATCGGGGAACCCGGATGCATGCGGTGCAGCAAGCCTCTTGAGCATGAAGAACAGGAGTACTGCAGTGACTGTGAGCGAAAGTCCTATCATTATGACAGGGGCTATGCGGTATGGGTTTATAATGAAGATATGAGGCATTCCATCGCTGATTTTAAATATCACAGTAAGAAGGAGAATGCAAAGTTTTATATTCATGAGATGTTATGCAGGTACGGGGACAAGATCGGAGCGCTGTCCGTCGATGCCGTCATTCCTGTACCGGTCCATCGAAGCAAATACAGGGAACGGGGATACAACCAGGCTGAAATTCTGGCAAAGGGGATCGGCAGAGAACTTGAGCTCCCGGTATTTCCGAAGCTTCTGACAAGAACCAAAAAAACTATGCCTCAGAAGAAACTTAGTGATAAAGAACGGCTGCAAAATCTGTCGGAGGCATTTCGGTATAATGAGAGGTATGCCTTACAACCCATAAGAAAAGTCCTGCTGGTAGATGATATCTATACCACAGGCAGTACCATTGAGGCTTGTACGAACGTGCTGAAATCGAAAGGTGTCGAAGAAGTATATTTTTTAGTCTTATGCATAGGAAAAGGCTTCTAGGAGGGAAAGTATGGATGTTAGAAACTGTAAAGGCTGCGGCAGGTTATTCAATTACCTGTCAGGACCACCGATTTGCCCGGCTTGTGCGGCCAAACTGGATGCTAAGTTTGATGAGGTGAAGGATTATATATACGATCATCCCGGGGTTGGTATTCAGGAAGTGTCGGAGGTAATGGAGGTCAGTATTGCCCAGATAAGACAATGGGTCCGGGAAGAACGTCTTGCCTTTGCGGAGGATTCCGTGATCGGACTGGAGTGTGAGAGATGTGGAGCACTTATCAAGACCGGACGGTTCTGCAAGGCTTGTAAGGACAGGTTGGCAAGAGGTCTGTCCGATCTTTACCCTGAAGACAAAAATCCCGTGCAGCCCAAAAGAGATCCACGGGAGAGTGCGAGAATGCGTTTTCTTGACCAGAATGGGAATAAAAGAGATTTATAATTCAGTATTCAGGTGCTGTTTCACAAGCCGGATTCCTTCCTCGGTCAAGTGAATGGCACCTGTTTTATATAATCGGCCAATAGCCCTTTTAAATGCGTTTTTGCTGATCTTAAACTCATCCTTTATACTTTCCGGTGAGGAGGCGTCATTAAAAGGAAGAAAACCGCCCTCGGCCTTTAATCTTCCTAATATCATCTCGGAGTCGGAATCCATCTGAACATGGGATTTATCCCTGAGACTTAAATTAAGCTTGCCATCCTCACGCACACTAAGGACGCGTGCCTGGACCGTATCGCCGGTTCTGACCGTGGAGAACAGTTCGTTCTTAGGGATCATGGCGGAGTATTTATTATCAACGGCAACAAAGATGCCAAAGGAATCAATCGTATCATATACGATTCCGGTAACCATATCATCCTTCTTATATCCGGAATCCGCGGAGAGCAGGTCATATACCTTCATGGTAGCACACAGGCGGCTGCTTTTGTCGATGTAAAGTGTGATTAATACCTGATCCCCTTCTTCCACCTTGGAGGTCTGCTCCTTGAAGGGAAGCAGCAGATCCTTCATTAAGCCCCAATCAAGAAAGGCCCCTATTTTACTTATCTCTTTAACCTTAAGGACAGCCAGCCCGCCGATGGTAACCGGTACCTGAGCGGTAGTAGCTATTTGTCTGTCCTCCGAATCCTTATATACGAATACGGTCAGACGGTCTCCTGTAACAGTTCCTGCCGGTACTTCCCTGATGGGAAGAAGGATGGTATGCTTATGGTCGCTGTCCGGTTCAGCCAGATAAAAGCCAAAATCAGTTTTCTTTACGGCTTCCAGTATCTGGTATTTCCCTAATTCTATCATAGTGTATTCCTTTCTGTCATTACATAATTCTATCATGAATATAAGACTTGTTCATGATCTGCAGCTCCAATCGGAACTCATAAGCAAGCTTGTGATTCCTCATTCCGCTTTCATTCTATCATGAATATAAGGCGTATCCATGATCTTGTTGCTCCGATCGCAGGATTCAAGCAAGCTTGATCATGCTCACTACGCTTTTATTATATCATAAATCAGCCTGCTTACCGTGAAATTCCATGACGGCATAAGGCTTATCGCTCTCATCTGCCAGAACGACGGTAACGGTATCAGGAGTTTTTGCGATCATGGGTATTATGATATCTCCCAGAACTGCCTGTGCACGGTATTCCACCCGTAAGGAACCGACCATATAGTGATCCGGCAGATATTCCTCAGCCAGTTTTATGTATTGCCCGTTATTGACATGATTATACGAATCAATATTCGATTTAACAATTGAAAAGGGAATACCCCGTTCCAGACAGTCCGGAAGGAGGATTTTACGTTCCGCCTGTTCCATGGGATAGGGAGGTGCCATACCGTATCCCGAGGTAACTGCATAATCCTTCGGTATTCTGGTGGGTCTGCCTGTCTGAGTATCAATATATACCCAGATAGAGTCGGCTGCGTTCAATACCTCGTCCTGTTCGTTCTTCATAATAAAATTACGGTATCCGTAAGCACCCTTAAAATCATAGGCCCAGGTGCTTAATGTGATATTATCTCCCAATCTGGCAGGTCTTAGCAGTCTCAGGTGCCAGCTGTTAAGCAGCCATACCCGGTTTTCTGTCTGAAGATAGGATAGGCCGCGGTTTAAGTCCTCGGACTGGAAGGTGCTGCAATCCTGAAAATAATTAATAATAGACGAACAGTCCAGCATTCCCTTCTGATGATTTAATTCGCTGTAACGAACCCTGCTTTGAAAACTGTACATATTATAAGCCTTTCTTTTATTGCTGACAGTCTTTGCATTAAAACCGATGTATCAATTAAAATTGCGTCCACTTCAAATCAGTATACCATTATCTAACAAAAATGAATAGTATTTTTTCATGGGTGAATTTGTTAAATCATGAAAAGTACTGGTATTATTAAAATAGATTTGTTATAATAGGCTTGTTTGAAAGAGGAGGGATAATTCATTGGACTCGATAGAGTATTATAATCAGAACGCAGCGGAGTACTTTGAACGTACGGTAGATATTGATATGCAGGATAGCTGGGACCGGTTTATGAAGTTATTACCGGAAGGCGGAAGCATATTGGATCTGGGCTGCGGGTCCGGCAGAGACAGTGCTTACTTTGTTTCCTGTGGGTTTGATGTAACTGCCATGGACGGCTCTGAGGAAATGTGCAACTTGGCCAGCATACATATCGGACAGGACGTATTGGAGCTTTCATTTGATGAGATAGATTTCAAGGAAGTTTTTGATGGGATTTGGGCATGTGCATCCTTATTACACATATCAAGCGACCGGATAGATAGTATTTTTGCAAAGGTTATCGATAGTCTGAAGAATGACGGTGTTTTATATATGTCGTTTTGTTACGGAGATTTTGAAGGGGAACGGAACGGACGCTACTATAGGGATTACAGAACCAAGACAATCAAGGAATTAATATCCGGCTATGAGAATCTGGAGATAATTGAGATACAAAAATGCGAGGATTTAAATCCGGATAGTGACAGGGTCTGGATCTATGCGCTAATAAGAAAAATTAAAATATGACAATGATTTGTTAATCATTGTCATATTTTTCAATCATACCGTTTATTATGAATCAAATCCGAAGGTCAATGTTTTGTCCGAGGTCAGGATTGACGGACTGCTCCATCATCTTGATCATATTCTGACCGGATTGTTCAATCGTATCCAGGGTCTTGGAAAGCACAGCGATTCCAATGACCGGACTGCTTGCCTGAGTGTAGTTGGCCATGGATATGGGGAGTGATGAGATTGTCATGGAAACTCCTTTCTCTTATGCCCGTGTGTATAAGACATTGGTAATATGATATAATTATCAGTAGACGGCCAAGCATTAATAATACTATTTACAGTATAGCACATACAGATTATATGTCAAATAAGGCTTTTGACTGACATATGACACCCGAATCAATATTGTAATACATTAAGGAGGTATCAGAATGATTTATGATGTAATTATTATCGGATCAGGTCCCGCCGGTTTATCAGCGGCTATCTATGCAAAAAGAGCGGAATTAAACCTTCTTGTGATAGAGAAGGCCGCACTCAGCGGAGGTCAGGTGATCAATACCTATGAGGTTGATAATTATCCCGGTATTCCCGGAATCGGCGGGTTTGAATTAAGTATGAAGTTCCGTGAGCACGCAGATAAATTAGGCACTGATTTCGTGAACAAAGAGGTGATTGATTTTACCCTGGACGGGGAAATTAAAGTGGTAACCATGGATGACGGAACCGTATACCGTTCAAAGAGTGTTGTTATCGCTACGGGAGGAGAACCGCGCCATCTGAATGTTCCCGGAGAGAAGGAACTGTCCGGCATGGGAGTTTCCTATTGCGCAACCTGTGACGGTGCGTTCTTTAAGAATAAGACCGTGGCGGTTATCGGCGGCGGAGATACTGCCGTTGAGGATGCAATATTCCTGGCCAGGATATGCATAAAGGTATATGTGGTTCACAGAAGGAATCAATTCAGGGCTAATAAAAATGCCATCTCCAAGCTGACGGCTCTTGAAAATGTCACCGTTCTCTGGGACAGTGTGGTAGAAAGGATCAAGGGCGAAGATAAGGTTGAGGCAATCGACATCAGGAATGTGAAGACCAATGAGACCAATTCCTACGACATCTCCGGAGCTTTCATTGCGGTAGGCTATCTGCCCAATTCTCAAAATTACAAGAAGGTGGTTGCACTGGATGAGGCGGGTTATATCATCGCCGGAGAGAACTGCGAGACGAATATCCCCGGTATTTTTGCGGCCGGTGATGTCAGGACGAAGGACTTACGTCAGATCATAACTGCTACGGCGGATGGGGCAAATTCCATTACAGCAGTAGAAAAATATCTAAACAGGTTATAATTTGCTGTAAATCAGGGAAACCTTTTATATCCCTATGGGAAATATATCACAATTCTACAGTTTTAGTACATTTTCCGTTGACACTATATGTCATATTTGTTATAATTACCTCAAAGTTTGTAACAATTTTGTAACATCCACGGTAAGCGGATTAATCCATAAGAGACAAGACATATATCAAGCTTGCTTGAATAGATGGCATGGCCTTTATGGATAAGCGCAGCGTGAGTGAGATAACGAAGTTTTCTCACTCTTAATCCGTCCTACATTACTTAGGGGGTAAAAGTACTTGAGAGGAAAAAAGGCTATTAAAACTGTAGTATACATAGCGTCAGCCGCTTTATTTTTGTCAATTCCTGCGGTGAAGGCATATGCGGAGAAAGCCAACTGTACGGAACAGGGCGTGGCAGGGATCGCAGTTGTATTAGAGAATGCAACCACACAGCAATTAGCAGATGCTTATAAAGCATCTATTGAGATATTAAGTTTAAACACAGAATCTCCTTATGCACACTTAGGAGTGTCCATAGCAGATAACTACGTGAATATCCGTAAGGAAGCGTCCACGGAGAGTGAAGTCGTGGGAAAACTGTACCGCGGTTGTGCAGCCGACATCCTGGAGACCCTGGAAGGCGGCTGGGTCAAGATCGTATCCGGTGACGTGGAAGGATACATAGCCATGGATTACCTTGCCATCGGTGAAGAGGCGGAGTCTATGGTTGATAAATATGCAACCAAGTATGCAACGGTAAATACGCAGACCCTCCGTGTAAGAGAAGCGCAAAGCACGGATTCCAAGATTCTTACCCTGATACCCATGGGCGAGACCTACATTGTTATCAATGAATATGAGGAATGGGTTGAGGTTCTGCTTGGTGCGGACGAAGATACCGGCGCTGACTTTACAGGTTTTGTTAATAAGGAATTCGTTGATATCAAAGTAGAATTTAAATATGCGATTTCCGTTGAAGAAGAAAACCGTATTAAAGCGGAACAGGAAGCTGCGGAGAGAGCGGAAGAGGAAAGAAAGAGAAAGCTGGCTCAGGAAGAAGCGGAACGCAAAGAAGCGCAGCGTAAGGCGGAAGAAGCTGCTGCAAAAGCAGCACAGGAAGCTAAGAATAATGAATCTAAAAATAGCGGCTCCAATAACTCCTCGGAGAATAATTCAAGCAGTTCCTCCGGTACAAAGAATTCTTCCTCCCTATCCGCACTCAGACAGGAGATTATATCCTATGCACTGAAGTTTGTGGGCAACCGGTATGTATGGGGCGGTGAAAGCCTGACGAAGGGGGCTGATTGCTCCGGTTTCGTACAAGCCATCTATGCGGACTTCGGTTACCGCATTCCAAGGGTATCGAGGGATCAGGCAGCCTCTGCCGGAAAGAAAATCAGTGAGAGCGAGTTACTGCCCGGTGATTTGATCTTCTATGCCAACAGCCGAGGAGTAGTAAACCACGTAGCGATGTACATAGGCAATGGTATGATTGTCCATGCAGCGAATTCCCGCCAGGGGATCATAACCTCCTCCTACAAGTACAGGGATGTATACCGCTGCAGGAGAATTGTATATTAGAATATATATATCAAAGGAATAAAATCGCCGCTTGTTACGGTCAGATGAATGGCATGGTCCGTTAAGCTGTTAAAGGAAGTTCGGTAAGTATAAAATCCGGTAGAAGAATGACTGGATTTTATAATGAAGGAACTTCCTTTTTTATGCAATAGATCATCCTTTTTAACACCGGAGTATTTTTCAGACACGTTCTAAAATCCACGCATGCGAGCTGCCTGTATGGATTCAATGTATGATATAAACTCTGGCGTTCATGTCTGCGACTTGCCCGCAGGCTTAAATTCAACGTGTAAATTATGTCTTTTTATAATTTACACTAACGCCCATACCCTTTTGGAATAAATCTTGAAGAATAGCCGCTTTTGCTATTCTTCCAATGACCCGCATGTTCTTTGCGGGACTATTCACACTATTGCCCATGCCTGCGACTTGCTCGCACCTAAATTCAATGTGTGAATTGTGCCTTTATATTCAAACTATGCCTCAGCAGGCTTGTGCATCGAATCCGTATTATCGAAGCGATATAAGATTCCCGGGTAGATGGTACGTATTATAAATGAAATAAAATTACATATTAATTATAAATATAAAAAATAAAATTACAAAATCTTATTGACATTAAAGCTCATATCATTTATTATGGTTTCTAAGATAAATATAACAGTGGAGTATAAGATTAAAGAGGATCGGTACCGGCGTGGTATGGGTCCTCTTTGCAATTAAGTAATATCATTGATGAAATAATATTTCATAATAAACTATATAAAAATAAAATAAAATTACAAAAAATCATTGACATCCGGTCCATGCCGCGATACTATATAGAAAAGGAATAATAATTATTTATAACAGTTAAAATAATTGTGCAATATTTCTAAAAATACACCATGAATATGCGTAATGGAAGAGTAGGTAAAAGATGAATGAATACTTATCAAGGCTAACGACAGAGCAAGTAAATATGCAGACAAAGGATATTGATGAATGTGATGTAAAGGAAATATTGGAATTAATCAACCGGGAAGACAGTAAAATATCCGATATTGTTAAATCAGAGATCCCCAACATAGCATCAGCGGTTGAGATCATTTATAAAGCATTAAGCAGCGGTGGACGCATGTTCTATCTCGGGGCAGGGACCTCCGGAAGGTTAGGAGTTCTGGATGCCTCCGAATGTCCGCCGACCTATGGAACGGATCCTGATTTGATTCAAGGACATATCGCAGGAGGAGATATTGCTCTGAGAACAGCAGTGGAAGGAAGTGAAGACAGTGAGGAGGAGGGGAGAAATCAGGTAATCCAATGCAGCGTAACAGAGGAGGATGTTGTCATTGGAATTACAGCCAGCGGAAGTGCCGCTTATGTAATCGGAGCACTGAAGCAGGCAAAGGAGCTTGGGGCTGCAACCATAGGCATTGTGAATAATAAAAGCACAAAGCTGGATCCCATCTGCGATGTATTGATCTCGGCAGTGGTCGGTCCGGAAGTGATTGTAGGTTCAACAAGAATGAAGGCGGGTACCGCACAAAAGCTTATTCTGAACATGCTCACTACGACAACAATGATCAGGCTCGGAAAAGTATACGGCAATATGATGGTTGATCTGAAGGCATCCAATATTAAACTGATGGACAGAGCGATCCGGATTATACAATCCGTTACCGGAGTAGAGGAAGAAGCTGCCGGCTATTACCTGCAGGAGGCAGGATACAATACAAAGCTGGCTATTATGATGATACTGTCCGGTTATTCAAGCATGGAAGCACAAAAGGTGCTGGAAGCAAACCAAGGATATCTTAAGAAGGCATTACGGCAGATAAAAAGTCATAACAAATAAAACTGATATTTGCTCAAGCAGATGTATATTACAATTAAGGAGGTAACACAATGAAACGGTTTAAAAAAAGTCTCGCATTACTTATGGTTGCTGTTTTATCGCTTCTTACATTCATGGGCTGTAAAAGTAAGGACACAGGCAATGACAATAATAATGACAACACACAGGCAACAGGTACACCGGCTCCCACGAACGGAGCTTCGGACAATGAAGCCGGAAGCGGTAAGGAAGATACCATCACGGTATTATTACCGCCGGTAACACCCAATTACCAGAATTTTTTTGAAGAATGGACAAAAGAGTTCAATGATTTGTATCCTAATCTGACACTCAATATCGAACCGGCAAGCTGGGAAGATTTCGGACAAAAGCTTGACGTGCAGGTTCAGGCAGGTTCCCCGCCGGATATTGCTTTTGTAGCATCCGGCTCCGTTCCCAAATACCTTGATACCGGGTTATTACTGGATATCAGTGATATTGCCACACAGGATATGCTGAATGATTTTGACCAGAATGTATTAGATTATTACAGAAACGGTGACGGCTTATACGGTATGCCTGCCTATGCCGAGGTGCATGGTATCGGCGGCAACAAAGAGATGCTGGAGGCGGCAGGAATTGACTGGAAGAAGATTCAGCAGGACGGCTGGACCTATGAAGAGTTCAGGGAAGCAATCAAGAAGGGCGTTGTGAAAGAAGGCAATAACGTTAAGACCTATGGTTTCGTATTCGCCTGTGCAGGTGTTACCGCCGCGGATTACCTGAATATCTTTGTTAAGAATGCCGGCATGCCGGATACCTTTACTACGGATTTAAAGTATGCCTATACCAGCCAGAACTTCCTGAAGCTGTTAGAGGCCATGAGAGCTCTGATTGATGACGGTTCCATGCCGGCAGAGCTTAGCTCCGTGGATGCCGGAAAGCGCTGGAACATGTTCTTGACCGGCCAGACGATGATCACCGGTAAGGGCCTGTCCGTATTTGAACGTTCTGCAAAGCTTAATAATGACAAGATTGACGCTAATGACGGAAGTGCCGTAGAAGGCAGCATCAAGGCAGATTATATCATCCTTCCCGTTCCCACCTTCTTCGGTGAACAATTCTATGGTGCGGGTGCCATCGACGGTTATGTAATGTTCCGCGGTAAAGCGGAGCCTGACCAGGAGCACCTGGCTAACGTAGCGAAAGCCATGTATTTCCTTGCAAGCGGCAAAATCGCAGCGACAACCTGCAATGACCTGTATATCTCACCGGTTTGTGAGTCCGGTCTGCAGGCTATGTCAGAGGTTGAAATACCCGAAGGCAAGAACGAATTAAATACTGAGGCGGCAAAACGGCTGGTATCCATGATCACCCCGGCCCGCAGCGATATCACGCCGGAGCTTGGCGCAGCGGCACAGAAACTGGCCGATGAGGTGATGATACCTAAATTCCAGGCGTTACTCGCCGGTGAAGTCACGCCCCAGCAGATGTATGACGCTGTGAAGGCAGCGGCGATCGAAGCCTTCGGCGAGGACGGAATCGTAGTAGATTAATATAATTACGTTGGTTTAGATAATATTTTTTAAAGAGCTGTTGTAAATACTTTGGCCATAATCTTCAAATGATAGTTATGGTATAAGAATTTTGCAGCAGCTCTATTAATCGGAGGAAGCTATGAATAAAGTTAAAAATTCATCAACACATCCAAAGAAAAAGAGAAGGTTAACGAATGAAAGCACATGGGGATATATTTTTATTCTGGCTCCTTTCTTAGTATTCACCCTTTTTACGCTATATCCCATAGTAGATGCATTTATCATCAGTTTTCAGAAATTTAAGCCCCTGACTACGGAATGGGTCGGTTTTGATAATTATATCAAAACCTTTAAAAGCTCATTATTTTATCAATCCCTGATTAATACGGTAGTATATACCGGTATCACAGTACCCCTTTCCATGATCATGTCCTTTGTCATATCAGTACTCATTGTGCCATTAACGAAAAGAAAACAGAACTTTTTTAAAGCTGCATATTATCTGCCGGCAATTGCATCGGGCGTAGCGCTTTCCTTTGTATGGAAATGGATTTATGATCCCCTGCCGTCAGGATTATTGAATAGATTGGTATCGTTTTTCGGCGTAGATAACCAGAACTGGCTGGGAAGCTCAAAGACAGCCATGTTTTCGCTTATACTCATGTCCTTATTATCCAGCCACGGATCGGCTATCATTATCTATATCGCTGCCCTGCTTGGTATTGATAACACATATTATGAGTCGGCAGATATCGACGGAGCCACATTTATCAAAAAATTAAAATATATCGTCCTTCCGCTGGTAAAACCCACCACGGTATTCTTATTAATTACCAATGTAATCGGCTCCTTCCAGGTATTTCAGAATGCTTTCCTTATGACGGGCGGCGGACCGGATAATAAAACGACCATGGTGGGTCTTTTAATATTCAACAATGCATTTAAATATTTTGAATACGGCCAGGCATCAGCACAGGCATTGATTTTAACAGTTATCATAGGTATTTTTACATTCGTTCAGTTTAAGATTACTGGCGACAATGTGGAATATTAGAAAGGCGGATATCTATGGCGTTATATAAAAGCTACAGCAAAAATGAAAAGGGGAAGCAGTATTTTCGTAACGGGATTATTATGCTGCTGTTGAGCATACTGGCGCTGACCACCCTTTTCCCCATATACTATATGATAATGTCCTCCTTCGGTGCGCCTGTGGAATCCGGAGCCGCAAGCTATTCCCTGATCATGAAAAATCCGACCTTTGCTTCCTATAAATTTTTCTTTGATTATAGCAAGTATTCATTGCGATGGATCATTAATTCCTTTATTGTGGCCGGTGTCGTCACCTTATCCAATGTTATCTTTGCCACCGCTGCGGGGTATGCCTTCAGCAAGCTGCGGTTTGGCGGCAACAGGATATTATTTTCCGTATTATTGGTATCCATGATGATACCCTATCAGGTTACACAGGTGCCTCTGTACATCCTTGTGGTGAATGTCTTAAAGATCGACAACACCTATATGGCTCTGATCGCCCCGGGGCTTGTATCCGCTTACAATGTATTCTTAGCCAAGCAGTTTATCGGATCGCTGCCTACGGAGATCATCGAAGCCTCCAAGATCGAAGGTTGCGGACAGTTTAAGCTGTTATTGAACATTATCATGCCTCTGTCCAAGACGGTAATGGCGGTTATGGCCATCAATACCTTTATGAATAATTGGAATACTTTCTTCTGGCCTTTCCTGGTAACCAGAACGGAGGAGATGCAGACCATACAGGTGGGGCTTAAGAACTTCAGCTTCGCTAATACAACCTATTTTTCCCCGATGATGGCGGGAGCGACCGTATCCGCACTGCCCATGTTCCTTCTGTTCTTCGTACTTCAGAAATATTTCCTGGAGGGTGTTACGGTAGGAGCGGTGAAGGGTTAAGAACAGTTATGATTTTATAAGGATGGGTTAAAGAAGAGTATTAAGTTAATATGACCCACCGTAGAATATTGAAAAACGGTTACAGCCGGCAAGCTGGAGGATAATTCCTTATGATTACAAAGAAAGAAATACGAAAGGCAGTCGGGCTGATGTCCGGCACTTCGGTGGACGGGATAGATGCAGCCCTGGTGGAGATCACCGGCGACCCTTATGAAGGGAAGGTACGCCTGCTGGAATTTGAGAATATCCCATTCCCGGAAGGCGTCCGCGCACAGATCTTTGAACTGTTTGATACGGAGCAGGCTTCTGTTGATAAGGTGGGATATATGAATGTCCTGCTGGGAGAACTGTATGCCGGGGCAGCAGAATCCGTGGTCA
Source organism: Bacillota bacterium (assembly GCA_023424995.1). Taxonomy (GTDB): domain Bacteria; phylum Bacillota; class Clostridia; order Lachnospirales; family Lachnospiraceae; genus Mobilitalea. Next base: position 26,772 of record JAFADH010000026.1, read on the forward strand.
GAAAAGCGGGTCTTACCATGCCTGAGATCGATTATATCGGATCCCATGGACAGACCGTCTACCATCATCCGGAGGTTATTCAAAAAGACGGGTTCCCCATACGTTATACGGTACAGATCGGTGAAGGGGCTGTGATATCAAATCGTACGCGTATTCCCTGCGTCAGTGATTTTCGTGTTGCGGACATGGCCGCAGGCGGACAGGGAGCACCGCTGGTTCCCTTTACGGAATACCTGCTGTACCGCAGCAATACGAAAACCATCCTGCTGCAGAACATCGGCGGCATCGGTAATATTACGGTATTACCGGGCTCCTGCAGGGTGGAGGATGTATATGCCTTTGATACCGGACCGGGGAATATGATTATCGACGGACTGGTATCGCGCTTTACCGGCGGGATGAAAAGCATGGATGAGGGCGGGCAGACGGCGGAGAAGGGCAGGATCATACCTTCCCTGCTTCAGGAACTGTGCAGTCATGATTATTTTAATGAAAAGCCTCCCAAATCTACCGGAAGGGAGATGTTCGGCGGAACATATATTGATCATCTGTACGGGAAGTTATTGCAATCCGGCGCCGCATATGAAGATGCCCTTGCGACGGTAACCGATTTTACTGCCTGGGCCATCGAAGATTCCTATGTGAAGTATATATTGCCAAAGCATCCTGCAGATGAGCTTCTGATCGGAGGGGGCGGAAGCTATAATGCCTGTCTGATGGACAGAATAAGAATGCGAATGAAGCCTCATAAGGTTAAAGTCATGATTCAGGAGGACCTTGGATTTAACAGTGATGCGAAGGAAGCCATCGCATTTGCCCTGCTTGCGGATTGCACCATGCATGGACTGTGCAACAATATCCCCTCTGTGACGGGAGCGGACAGACCGGTTGTCCTGGGCAAGATATCCCGTTAACCGGTGTAAAGGCAAGCTTTAATCCAAAGGATTAAACGGTGACATGGAATGAAGCTGACGCGGCAGGTGATAAAACAGGCAGTGGGTTAGGCTGAAGATAGTAGGACAGTACATTCAAGTGTATTTACGGAAAGGAGTAAGGATGCCGGTTAATGAAAGCATCCGGACGAGAAGCTATGTTTTATACGTATAAAGAAGAATATAAGGAAGGTATTATCCGATTATGGAATTCAAGAGCTGTGAAGTTCGGATACAAGGAGCTGGATTCTGAAGCATTCCATAACATATTTACCGGCAGTGTTTATTTTAATGGGGAGCAGACCTTTGTTATGGTGGAAGACGGCGAGGTGGCAGGATTCGCCTGCGGCTGTATGGGAGAGGATCTGCCCCTGGGTAAAACCAGCGGATATATTACCTGTATCATATTAAAAGAGGAGTTTGAAACCTCGGAGCTTTACACACAATTACTTAAGATGATCGAGGATACCTTCCGGAAGGCAGGAAAAACCCAGTCGGAAATATTGTTTTTTAATCCCATGATGCTTCCCTGGTATATTAAGAATACGGACCGTCATGAGCATAACAATGCACCGGGTGTCTTTAAGGACAGCAGATTCTATGAAGAGCTGCTAAGTAACGGGTATATCCTTCGTGCCACGGAGCACGCAATGTATCTTAATCTCAGTGAATTCAGTATCCCGCAGGCTATTCTCGATAAGGAGGAAAAAGCTGCGAAAGAAGGATATGAGGTGTGCCTGTTCAATAAGGAGAGGCATCATCATGTGGCAGAGATGCTGGCAAAGCTGGATAACCCCTTGTGGGAGAAGGAGATTACCAGGTGTACCAAAGAAGGCACTCCGGTAGTGATAGCTGCGAAGGCCGGTGAGGTTGTGGGCTTTGCGGGACCCATGATACGGCAGGAAAACGGCAGAGGTTATTTTACCGGAATCGGAGTTGTGAAAGAACACGAAGGACACGGCCTTGGGACGATATTATTCTATAAACTCTGTGAAGAAGAAAAGAAGGTAGGGGCGGAATATATGTCCTTATACACCGGGTCGGATAATCCGGCGGGCAGGATATATCTTCAGGCCGGGTTTCGGACAGTTCAGGAGTTTGCCGTTATGCGTAAGATGATCTGAGGCGTTACTAAAGAAGGGCAGGATGAAATCCATAGGAATTTCATCTTGAACTTCTTTCGATTTTACGATGGGAGTGTGTGGCCTGATAACTGCTCTCCAGCCTTCCTTCCGCATTGGAATAATCCTTGTTGGCAATGGCGGTAAAAAGAATATCGGTGATTACCAGCTGTGCAATTCTTGAACTCATGGCACCGCTTCTTTTATAAATCTCGGGAGAGCTGGTATAGAGCACATATTCCACTCCCTGTGCCAGGCTGCTCTTCCCGTATTTGGTAATTGCCAGGGTAGCAGCTCCCTTATTCTTGGCGATATCCAAAGCCTCGAGAATCTCATTGGTTTCACCGGTATTGGAGATGAAGACGGCCACATCACCGGCAGCGAGAGTGGAAGCGTAGGTCAGGCTGATGTGGAAATCGTGGCTGTAGGAGACATTATAGCCGATACGAAGCAGCTTATAATACAGATCATCCGCCACCAGGCCGGAGGCACCGATACCGAAGATACGTATGGATTTTGCATGGATCATCAGATCAACGATATTGGATAACATAACCTCATCAAAGAGCTTTAAGGTGGCTTCGATAGCCTGGATACTGCTCAGGCAGACTGTCTCGGCCATGGATATATAGGTGGAGTGCTCCTTAATATCGGTAAACTGCAATTGGGGAGAGGTATTTTCATTCTCCATAATGCTGTCATTCAGCTCCATAAAAAGAGATTTTTTAAGATCCTTCATACCATCAAAACCGATAGATTTGCAAAAGCGGACCCAGGCACCCTGGCTTGTGCCGGACAGATTTGCCAGTTCCGCTAAAGGGTAACGGAATATGTTATCGATATTCTGCAGAATGTAATCCGCCACCTTCTTTTCTGTATTATTTAGTTGGGAATACATATTCTTCGTACGTATTTCTACGGTGGTCATAGGATTACGCCTCCTCGGGGTTTATATTTTTATTATATCATGAATGTAAGGCATGTTCATGATCTTGCTGCTCCAATCGGAATTCATAAGCAAGCTTATAGTTCCTCATTCCGCTTTGCGTTATATCATGAGCAAAGAACATGTTCATGATCTCCGGCTCCGATCGCATGATTCAAGCAAACTTGATCATGCTCACTACGCTCTTATTATATCATGAACAAAGAACATGTTCATGATCTTCAGCTCCGATCGCATGATTCAAGCAAGCTTGATCATGCTCACTACGCTTTTATTATATCATGAATATAAAGCGTATTCATGATCTTGTTGCTCCAATCG
>JAFADH010000043.1 GCA_023424995.1 Bacillota bacterium
CTGGTGGTCAGCGATATTGACGGGACTCTTCTGAACAGGGACAGGCGTATTACATTATCCAATCTGGAGGCGGTCCGAAAGGCAAGGGAGCAGAATATCCTTTTTACGATCTGTACCGGCAGGATCCCAACCATGGCGGATTATTACAGGAAGGAACTGCAGCTTGACATACCCATGATAACCGCAAACGGAGCGGTCATATGGGATCCAAAGCTTGGCATACCGTCTTATGATATCCCCATGAAGCCGGAGGATGTAACAGCTGTATTGGAGCTGTGCCAGGCCTATCGGCTGGATTACAGCGCCTTGACCCTGGGAACCAGTTACTTCTCAAGGAACAGCATCCGCATACGGCGCTTTCAGGAATATAACCGGATAGCCGGAAGCAATGGCATGCCCCGGATGCAGCTGGAATTTTTTGATCATGGGCACCGGTGTGTCCGGGATAAGAAGGTATATAAGATATTGATCTATGATCCCATGCCGGAACGCCTGGGGATGATCCGGGACGATATCATGAAGCTGGGCGGAGCAGGCTGCACCGCCTCGGAGCCGGGATTGCTGGATGTCTCGGAGGCACGTGTGAACAAAGGCTTTGGGATACAAAAGCTGACTGAGCTGCTGGGCCTTAAGCCGAAGGAGGTATGTGCCGTGGGGGATTATACCAATGATATTCCCATGCTTGATTATGCAGGCTTTCCGGTTGCCATGGGCAATGCCTGCGATGAACTGAAGGAGCATGCCGTATATGTGACTAAGACCAACGAGGAAAGCGGTGTGGCGTGGCTGCTGGAGCAATTCATCTTAACTTCGCCGTGAAGCTGTCCATAGAGACTGCTTTTACCTGCAATAAATTTACCTTTCCCTGCCATAAAATGGTGATATTGCAAAATATAGATTTGATAATAGTTTATTAAAAAATAGTATTTATCTTATAAAAATCTGCTAACAAAAGTCAATACTTTTTTGGTAGGTTTTTAATATTTTTATATAGAGATAAAATTACGACAATTAGACTGGTAATTAACCAGTCTAAAAATGAGCTTTGAAAAGGTTTATATACCACTCAAAGCTCATTTTTGTACATTGCCTTACAGCAAGGCTGTTTTGCGGCAGCTTCATCAATATATGGTGCACAGGCGCTTTCTTATATTAAGAACGAAAGCGGCTTTTATTCTATTCCTTCAGACATTCCCTCACTTCCTGTATGGTATAAACCGAGAGGGCCTTGGCTGCGCACAGCTTTGCTTTGTCATAGGAGGAATTACGTATGATATACTTGATATTCGCCGCCTCTTCGGAGGACATGCTGAATTCATCCAGTCCCAATCCCAGCAGAAGCAGGGTGGCGTGTTCGTCGCCGGCGAATTCACCGCACATGCCTACTTCGATACCCCGGGCATGCCCTGCGTCAATAATCCGTTTGATGCTCTGCAGTACCGCAGGATGAAAGGGATCATACAGCTTCTGTATCTTCTTATTTCCCCGGTCAACGGCCAGAATATACTGGGTCAGATCATTGGTACCGATGCTTAAGAAATCCACATGCTCTGCCAGATGTTCAATACAGAGGACGGCTGCGGGGGTCTCCACCATAATTCCCACCTTAATGTCGGGGTCATAAGGGATGTTCCCGGCGGACAGCTCTTCCTTACAGGCAGCAAGCAGGGAATTGGCCAGGGTAAGCTCCTCCATGGAGACGATCATCGGATACATCAGCTTTACGCTGCCGTAAGCGCCTGCCCTTAAAATTGCCTTGAGCTGGTCCTTGAAGATATCCTGAAGCTCCAGTGAAATACGGATTGCCCTCCAGCCCAGGAACGGGTTATCCTCGTGCTCAAAGGGATAATAAGGCAGGGATTTATCCCCTCCGATATCCAGGGTACGGATAATTATTTCCTTATTGCATAGAAGCACGGCCTGCTTATATACCTCAAATTGTTCTTCCTCCGTGGGGAAATGGGTATTGTCCATGTAGAGGAATTCGCTTCTAAAGAGGCCGATCCCGTCGATATTATGCTTTACGGCCTTTTTGATCTCTTCCAGACTGCCCACATTGGCACATACTTTTACCCTCCGGTTGTCCAAGGTGACGGCAGGAAGAGCACTGAGGGCCTCCAGTTCACTTTTTCGTTTCCTGTATTCTTCTTTCAGTCCTTCATATTTTCCGACGGTTTCCGGGTCGGGATTAATAATAAGCTTTCCTCCGGACGCATCGATTATGACGAGATCATCGCAGGCTGCGTGTTCCAATAAGCCTTTCACGCCAACCAGGGCGGGAAGCCCAAGATTCCCGGCGATTATGGATACGTGGCTGGTTACCCCGCCCAGTTCCGTAGCAAAACCAAGAATATAATCCATGTTGATACGGGCGGTATCCGAAGGGGCCAGATCCTCGGCTATAAGGATAACCTTTTCCCGGATGTCCTCAAGGCCTGTCCGGCTGATCCCCTTTAATATGCGCATGATACGGTCGCGGATATCCCTAATGTCCGCACTGCGTTCCCTGAAGTATTCGTCTTCCATGCTGTCAAAGATACTGCAGTACTCCGCTGCGGTATTCTCCAGCGCCAGCTGGACATTCTGGTATTTGGTCCGGATTTTATCCAGTACCCCGTCGTACAGGGCAATATCCTGGATCAATTCCAGGTGTGCCCTAAATATATCGGAGCCTTCGGCAAGCTCCTCAATCTGCAGCTTCGCTTCGGCAACGGCGGCTTTATATTTGTCTGTTTCAGATTCGGTTTGATCCGGCGTTATCATACCGGCATCAGCCCTTAGCTCCTGTTTTTGTATTATGTAGGCTTTGCCCATGCCGTAACCCTTGGAGGCAGTCTTCTCCACATGCAATGTTTTCATTATTCCACCCCGCTTATTCGCCCAGACCGCTGTTAATTGCATCCAGGATCACCTGCAGGTCGTGTTCTTCAGTTTCACCTTCACATTGTACTGTGATTTCTTCCCCGCATTTGATTCCGGCGCTCATTAAAAGCAAAACACTTTTGGGATTTACGCTTTTACCGTCTTTTATAAGGGTGATATTTGATTTGCAGCCGGAAGCGATTTTGGTTAGTTCACCCGCCGGTCTTAAATGCAGTCCGGATTTGTTGATCACTGTTATTTTTTGACTTACCATATGAATCCTCCTAATAGTGTTTGAATGTTTAGGTTCATTTTAACACATTATATGAGTATAATCAATCAAAAAGTAAGTCAATATATGAATGTTATCGATTATAATGTTCATATACTAATAATTTTGGTCCTTTGATACCTGATATACATGGATTCCACGTTCCGTTAATGCACCAATGATCAACGGATCAGCCAGCTCGTCCGTAATGATATTCTGAATATCGTTTACGCTGCAGCTGACAAAGCTGCTGTTCTTACCGATCTTGGTATGATCGGCAAGAATGTAGGTGGGTCCGGTTGCTCTACGGAACATCAATTGGTTGATGTTGACCTCATTTAACAATTCGGTGGTCATGCCTGACTCGGGTGAAATGCCGCTGCAGCCGATAAAGCTCTTTTTCGCCGATACCCGTTCCAGATTATTCGTTGCAAATTCACCCACCATGGCTTCCTTGACCTCCCTGAGCTCGCCGCCTGTAAGAATGACGGAGATATTGGGAGAGTGCTCGGTGTAGATGGCTTTTCCGTTGTTTGTTATAACAGTCGCACGCTTGCCGGTAATATATTTTATCATCTGAAGAGCGGTAGAGCTGGTGTTGATAAAAATGGTGTCTCCGTCCTCCACAAGGGTAGCTGCGTACCGGGCTATCAATTCACGGTAATAGGTCACCTCGTCTTCGGGGATAAGAGCCTTCTCGCTGATAATAGAAGCCCCGCCGTAGAAGCGCTCCAGCTTCTTGTTATCCTCCAGGTATTGCAGATCCCTTCGTATGGTAAGGGGAGACACATGAAATGCCTCCGCCAGATCAGCCACCTTTACGTGACCGTTATTTTTTAATGTCTCGATCAGCTTGTTTCTTCTGCTTTCAACTAAAGCACGCTCTCTTTTCATCATTACCTCTTTTCTTCGATTTCACATTGATTATTGGAATTTAACTATAGTATATGAACATAATTCAAGAAAGTCAATCAAATAAACAATAAGAAACTTTAAAACAATAACATTGGAAGGAAATAAATGCACTGGTATCCAATAAAAACTATCAGTGTTTCATTTATAATGAGATATTCTTGCTAAATGTTCAATTAAATGAGTAATAGTTCGTATAAATGGATTGAAATGAACTTAAAAATATTGTAATATGAATTTATAATCAATTAAATAGGTAATTAAGCATAATTAAAGTTCATATAATTCATAAAATAGGAGGCATAAAATGAAAATAGTAAAAAAGGTATTGGGAGATATGCACCGCTGCTATTGTACGGGAAGTGTAACGGTTGACGGCAGGCTCCGGGTTCTATTGGCAAGTGAGGAGATCGGCGGTCCCTGCTATGCCTATGGCGGTAAGAATTTTGAAGAGAGAGAGGTTGTGTGGGAAAATGCAGGCGGAACCATGTCCATCGTGGAGATTCCCGGTACCAACGGTGAATTTCTGGCGGTACAGAATTTTTTTCCCGGTTTCAATGCACAAACCGCAAAGATTGTATGGTGCAGATATATTAACGGGAGCTGGCACGTAAAGGATTTCCTCCATATTCCATATGTACATCGTTTTGATATTCTTCAGTCCGGCGGTAAAAAGTATATCATCTGCTGTACTTTGTGTGATTCCAAGACAGAGCGCAATGACTGGTCTTCACCGGGCAGGATCCTGGCGGGAGAGCTGCCGGAGGATCTGAATGATTTGGTGGAGCTAACCTCGATACAGAGCGGATTATTAAAGAACCACGGTTATTACAGGGGGATATATGAGGGCTGCGAAGCGGCTTATATAACCTGTGATTCGGGCATCTATGCAGCCGTTCCGCCTCAGCTGCCCGGAGAAGACTGGACGGTCCGGCATATTATGGAGGGCCCGGTATCGGATGTGGCGGTATATGATGTGGATGGTGACGGAGAAAGTGAATTGATCACGATCTCACCCTTCCACGGCAATGAATTCAATATTCTGAAAAAAGACGGGAAGGGCTATTCGAAGGTATATACCTATCCCAATGAGATGGATTTTGCACATGCCGTATGGGCGGGGGAGATCAGAGGCAGGGCGGTAATCCTCGGCGGAGTCCGGAGAATGAACTGCGAACTGTTTTATATAGAATACAACGAAATAACCTCGGAATATGACACCGTGCTCATAGAAAGCGGGGCAGGTACGGCGAACGTGGCGGTTGTTCATGAACGGGAGCGGGATATCATCATCAGCGCAAACCACACGAAGAACGAGGCGGCGGTATACATTATTACCGGCTGACACAGGGGGCAAAGGCATGAGGCTGCTTAAGGGAAGAAGGGAGGCTGCATATGAAGGAATACCAGTTGGGGCTGTACGAGAAATCCATGCCCAATGATATAAGCTGGGGTGAAAAGGTACACCTGGCAAAGGAAGCAGGCTTTGATTATATTGAAATAAGCATTGATGAGACCGAGGAGAAGCTGGCACGCCTGGACAGCTCCAGGGAAGAACGGTTTGGGATAAAGAAGCTGCTGTATGACAACGACATGCCGGTTAATTCAATGTGCCTGAGCGCTCACCGCAGATATCCCCTTGGCAGCAGGGATGAGAATATACGGAGAAAAAGCCTTGAAATTATGGAAAAGGCCGTCGGCTTTGCGGCAGATCTGGGAATCCGGATCATCCAGCTGGCGGGGTATGATGTTTATTATGAAGAAAGTGATCAGGATACCAGGAGCATGTTCCTTGAGAATCTTAAGAAAGCCTGCAGCATGGCTGCCTGTAAGGGAGTGCTCCTGGGCTTTGAAACCATGGAAACTCCATTTATGGATACGGTTGAAAAGGCCATGCATTATGTGAATATAATTAACAGCCCGTACCTGTGTATATATCCGGATATCGGAAACCTGACCAATGCCAGCTTAAAATACAGGATCAGCGTGAATGAGGATCTTATGCAGGGGAAGGGACGCATTATTGCGGCGCATCTGAAGGAAACGGTCCCGGGCCGCTACAGGGAGGTGCCCTTTGGGACGGGGCATACCGATTATGCTGCCCAGATCGCCTTGCTGAGAAGTATGAATATTAAACTATTCGTAGGTGAGTTCTGGTACATAGGTTCAAAGAATCTGAAAGAAGATCTGATCACGGCAAATCAATTCCTGAGACGCCATTTGGACCAGGTGTTCCAGGTGCCGGAGCATGTTAATCATACAGAAGCAGGTTGATTTCTTCATTTGGAGTATTTTTTTGCTGTATAACAAAATCCCATGCTGTATCAGCATCTCTTTAAATAAAAGGCCGAATGAGGTTAATCAGCTTCCGGTGAAAGCGCACAATTTTTTAACAAAATCGATGAAAATTGGTGCATCTGTGAACTTTATTCGTTGTAAAGAGAGAATTATGAAATTGCTATTGCAAATAAGACCCGCTTCCATTATATTTTTTATATATAAGCGTACTGTCATATCCGTATTACTTGGGGGTATCACCGGTATGTGAAAACCGGTGGCAGGGATATTACATTTTAGCTTCAATATAATAAGGAATGATTGAATACGGAGGCGAATTATAATGCTTGAAAAGTTGAAAAAGGAAGTATACGATGCCAATATGGAGCTGGTTGCCAGGGGTATGGTGATCTATACCTGGGGCAATGTTAGCGGTATTGACAGAGAGAAGCAGCTGGTGGTCATCAAGCCCAGTGGTGTGGATTATGAGACAATGAAGCCCGAAGATATGGTTGTGGTGGATCTGGACGGCAATGTAGTGGAAGGCCGTTATAAGCCCTCCTCGGATACTCCGACCCATCTGGTTTTATATAAGACGTATCCTGACATCGGCGGTGTGGTACATACTCATTCGACCTGGGCGGTTACCTTTGCACAGGCAGGTATGGCAGTTCCGGCCTTTGGGACCACCCATGCGGATTATTTCTACGGAGATATTCCCTGTGCCAGGGAACTGACTGAAAAGGAGATCAATGAAGCCTACGAGCTGAATACCGGCAAGGTCATTGTTGAGACCATCGGGGATAAGGACCCGATGGCGGTTCCGGGAATTCTCGTGAAGAATCACGGACCCTTTGCCTGGGGCAGGACGCCGGCCGGCTCAGTATACAACGCGGTAGTACTGGATAAGGTTGCGGAGATGGCCTACAATACCATGACTCTCAATCCCCGGGTATCCCGCGTATCCCAGTACCTGCTGGATAAGCATTATTTCAGAAAGCATGGGGCGAATGCATACTACGGACAGGGATCGGAAGACCACTAAAGAAGAGGCAGAGTAGTGTGAATTATAAAAGATGCAATTCACACGTTGAATTTAGGCCTGCGAGCAAGCCGCAGGCATGGACGCCAGTGTAAATAGTCCCGCAAAGAACATGCGAGTCCAATGGAAGAGAAAGCTTCTTTCCATTGGAAGAATAGCAAAAGCGGCTATTCTTTAGGATTTATGCCAAAAGGGCATGGGGTTAGTGTGAATAAGGAGGTCGTTGGTATTAAAATCATAAAGCGTATATTACTCGGGCTGCATCTGTTTGTAGGCTTGGGGGCCATGGCGGGAGGCCTGGCCGCCATTACGGACCCGGAGACGCCCATGGGCATCACGGTGGAGGCATTAAAAAATTCCCCCTTCCGTAATTTCCTCATTCCGGGGATTGTTCTGTTCACCGTAATCGGTCTTGGGAATCTCTTCAGTGCTGCCATGTATCTGGCGAAGACAAAATATCAGGGGTATATCAGCAGTGTATTCAGCTGGGCACTGGTCATATGGATCGTGATACAGTGTATTATGCTCTGGGCAGTCGCGTTCCTGCATGTTCTGTTTTTTGGCATAGGCCTGGCGCAGGCGGCATTATCCGCCATGCTGCTCTTCGAGCACCGGCTGTTTCCGACGAATATCATTCTATATCTGTATCATAAGCTGTTGAAAAAGGATTAAATAAAGTCCGGATTTCCCGCTGGCCAGCCAGGGAGAAAACCGGACTCTTTGTTTGTTATACCTGTATTGCTGCCTTCTGTCCCTTGTCACCGCGTTTTCTGGTGCGGACCTTCCTGGCGCTCAAGGTCTTATCACTGTATTGGAAGGTGTCGGCGTTCTGGTTCAGAGCAGTCGCATAGCTTACGTAATCGTTCTTCTCAAGGGTGATGGCCTTTACACCGCGGCTTGTCTTCTTAAGCTCGCTCACCTCGGATAACGGAAAGCCCAGGGATAACCCCTTTTCCGTAAGGATGATCACCTTGAGGCTGCCTGAGAGGATGTCATGTGCGGAAAGCAGGCTGATACTGACGACCTCATCCTTGTCCTCCAGCTTGGTGGCATTGATCTGTGAACGGTTGGTTTCGAATTCAACACCGGATACCTGCTTTATAAAGCCTGCCTTCGTGGTAAAGAGGAGCTGGGATTCAAATAATAATTCGAAGGAGGTATAGAGGATGACCGTTTCCTTATCCAGCTTGCACAGGGTATGGATTAATGCCCCCTTTTCCTTCATCCTGCATCTTGGGATGCTCTCCGCCTTGACCTGGTACATATTGCCCTCGGCTGTGAATAAGCACAGCTTGTCCGTATTCTTCATCTGGATGATATGCACGTATTCCTTCAGGTTATCCTCCGATGCCCTGGTATAGCTTGCGGCATCGATGGATTTGGTGTAGCCGAAACGGTCGATCAGTACGTAGATATCTTCGATCTTGACTTCTTCCACATAATCGGCGACGATTGCATTGGCAAGCCTGGTTTTTCTGGGGATATTGAAGGTCTTCCTGTATTCCTTCAGCCGGGCCTTGATTACCTTATATAATTCTCTGGTATCTCCGAGAATCTTTTTATATTCTTCTATATTATTCAGTAATTCCGCATTCTCTTCATGGAGCTTTAATATCTCTAAGCCGATTAATTTGCTTAACTGCATGGCAAGTATGGCGTCTGCCTGGCGCTCCGTAAAGTCAAAGGTCCCCGCTTCCTTCTCCGATTGTGGGGATTTGAACCGGATGCCCTCCGTATTGCCGTCGGTGAGGCAGGCCCTGGCCTGCTTGATGGAGGAGCTTCCTCTGAGAACCTCGATAATCAGATCGATTACATCTGTTGCTTTGATCAGACCGCCGACGATTTCCAGGCGTTTGACGGCTTTATCCAGGAGATACCGGTATTCCTTCGTATAAAGCTCCACCTGAAAATCAACAAATTCACTGAGGATGGATTTTAAATTGAATACGATGGGCTGCTGATCCTTTACTGCCAGCAGGTTGGCGGAATAGGTATCCTCCATGGAAGATTTCTTGTATAAGCCGTTCAGAAGGTTCTCCGGATCCCGGTCCTTCTTTACTTCTATTACCACCCGGATCCCTTCCTTGGAGGATTCGTCCCTGATATCGTAAATCTCGTCGAATACCTTGTCCTTCATAAGGGCGGCAAGGCTTTCCACAAGCTTTGTCTTATTACCTGCCACGGTATAGGGGATCTCCGTGATGACGATATTCCTGCGGCCATTCTCGCCGTTTTCGATTTCTATCCCGGACCGGATGCGGATCTTACCTTCGCCGTTCTCATATAAGCTTACAAGATCGTCCTGGTTAATGATAATGCCGCCGGTGGGAAAGTCGGGAGCAGGGATATATTCCATCAGCTTTTTAACAGTGATATTGGGATTATCCATGTATGCGACGGCGCCGTCGATGACTTCGCCGGGGTTGTGGGGCGGGATATTGGTCGCCATGCCTACGGCGATACCGGTGGTGCCGTTAATCAGCAGGTTGGGTATCATGGCAGGCAGAACTACAGGCTCCTTCTCACTGTCGTCAAAGTTGGGGGTGAAATCCACCAGACCCTTGTCCAGATGATCCAACAAGGTCATGGCGCCTTTTGACAGCCTTGCTTCGGTATAACGCATGGCTGCAGCGCCGTCACCGTCAATGGAGCCAAAATTGCCGTGGCCGTCGATTAAGGGTATGTTGAGGGAGTAATCTTCCGTCATATGCACCAGGGCGTCGTAGATGGAGGTATCACCGTGGGGGTGGTACTTACCCATGGTATCACCCACAATACGGGCGCTCTTTCTATGGGGCTTCGCCGGATCCAGTCCCAGTTCCATCATGGAGTACAGGATTCTCCGCTGGACCGGTTTCAGGCCGTCACGGACATCCGGAAGGGCTCTGGCGATGATAACGCTCATGGCGTAATCCCGGTAGCTGTTCTTCATCTGTTCGGAAAAATCCATCTGGATGAATTGATCTGTTATCTTTTTCATTCTATTGTATACCTCCGGTATCGTATATAATGCAAACAGCAGGCCTGCTTCGGTGCTGTTACTAAAGATGAATGAGGCAGCACACTAGATATCCAGCTTGGCGTATTTTGCCTCTTCCATAATAAAGGTACGCCTCGGGGGAACGTTATTGCTCATCAGCATGGTGGTCACCTCGTCCGCCTCCACCGTATCGCTGATCTCGATCTGGGCAAGGATTCTGGTCTCGGGATCCAGGGTGGTCTCCCAGAGCTGATGGGCATCCATCTCTCCAAGACCCTTATAGCGCTGCAGGGACAGGATCCTGTTGCCCTCCTGCTTGCGGAATTTCTCCAGTTCAAAGTCATTGAAGAGGTACTCGGACCGCTTTGTCTTCTTACCTCTGACAGTCGTCTCATAATCTACCTTATAGAGCGGAGGCATTCCCTGGTATATCTTGCCTTCCAGAATCAGCTCCGGCATGAAACGGTAGAAGAAGGTCAGCAGCAGGGTGCTGATATGGGACCCGTCCACGTCGGCATCGGTCAGGATGATGATCTTATCGTAACGAAGCTTTGAGATATCGAATTCGTCGCCGATTCCGCAGCCGAAGGAGGCAATCATGGATTTGATCTCGTTATTTACCAGGATCTTCTCCAGGGTCGCCTTTTCCACATTTATAATCTTGCCCCGCAGCGGCAGAACTGCCTGGGTGCGGCGGTTTCTGGCAGTTTTAACGGTACCCCCCGCGGAATCGCCCTCCACGATATATAATTCACATTCCTCCGGCTTCTTGGAGGAGCAGGAGGCAAGCTTGCTTCTGGTATCCACGTCATTCAGCTGCTTCATAACGGCCACTCTCGCTTTATCGCTGGCGCGTCTTGCATTGAAGGATTTCATGGAGTTATCGAGGATGCTGCGCAGCACCTCCACATGCTTGTCGAACCACCGCTGCGCTTCGGAGGAGAAGACATCGTCCACCGCGCTTTTGGCATCGGTATTGCCGAGCTTTGTCTTGGTCTGTCCCTCGAACTGGGGATCCGGATGCTTGATGGAGATGATCGCCATCAGACCGTTACGGATATCCTTACCGTCGAAGTTTTCGTCCTTTTCCTTCAGAAAACCCAGTTCCCTTGCATATTGGTTGATGACTCGGGTAAGCCCGGTCTTAAACCCGGTGACCAGGGTGCCGCCGTCAACTACGTTGATCCGGTTGCAATAAGCATTGATCTGCTCAGAGTAGCTGTCCGTATACTGGAAGGCGATCTCTACTTCGATATCCCCGCTCTTTCCCTCCAGATAGACAGGTTCCTCGTGAAGATGCGTCATCTCCCTGGTCAGATAGGATACAAAGCTTTTTATGCCGAATTCCTCCTGATAGGTCTTGGTAATACCCGTAATCTGGTCATTGAAGTTGATCAGTATGTTCTTATTTAAAAATGCGATTTCCTTTAATTTCTTGTGAATAATATCAGCCTTGAATTCAACGGTTTCAAATATGGTATCATCCGGGTAAAAGGTCACCTTCGTACCGGTATCGGATTTGTTGCATTTGCCTACCACCGGAAGGAGTCCGTCTGAGAGAGAGACCGCAGGATGTCCGCCGTTCACATATTCATCACGATAAATCCTGCCGTCCCTTCTTACTTCGACGACCATACGCCTGGAAAGAGCATTCACCACAGACGCGCCTACTCCGTGAAGACCGCCGGATACCTTGTATACGGAATTGCCGAATTTACCGCCCGCATGAAGTATCGTATATACAACGCGGACGGTAGGGATTTTCTTCGTGGGATGGATGTCCACAGGCACACCGCGCCCGTTGTCACAGATTTCGATTCCGCCGTCCTTTAAGAGTGTTACGTCGATTTTCGTACAGTAGCCTGCAAGATGCTCATCGATACCGTTATCGATGATCTCCCAGATCAGATGATGAAGACCTCTTGGTCCGGTACTTCCGATATACATGCCCGGACGCTTTCTTACTGCTTCCAGTCCTTCCAGAACGACAATCTGGTTCCCGCTGTATTGTTCCATGTCATATACCCCTTTTTAATAATTTCACAAAATCTATATCTTGTAGTCCGGTGCTATTCAGACCACATCCCATTGCTATCTAGGATTATAACATATCATTTTAAAAATTTCCATAAGTTTCAACAATCATATGTTCGCATAAAGGCATGAGAATTTTGTCCCAGAGAATCTGATTTTAAAATAATAGGGTTGTTTATGACAGCAGTTGTAATCATATATAATTTAATTGTTAAAATTATTATTAAGATTTTAAAAAAACAATTGAAAAAAATAGAGAATGATGTATAATAGGAGCAATATTTCATATTATGTATGTTACCCCCTGGCGCCTGGCGATAGGGGGAATTCTTTCAACCCAGGGCGTTCCGGTATAATGGGACTGTCCGAAAGTAATAAATCATGAGAATAAATATGCATTTTATTAATAAGTATAAGAAGGAATTCCATGGATCAATTATATAAGTATGAGACGCACCTGCATACCAGCGAAGCCAGTGCGTGCGGAGAAATAAGCGGTGCTGAGCACGTGAGATCTTATAAAGAAGCCGGATACGCGGGAATTATTGTGACAGATCATTTTTTTAACGGTAATTCCTGTGTGCCGGACAATCTTCCCTGGGAAGAACGGGTGAATCTGCTCTGCAGGGGATATGAGAATGCAAAGGAGGAAGGAGAACGGATCGGCCTCTCTGTATTCTTTGGCTGGGAAGCAAATTTTAATGCAACAGAATTTCTAATCTACGGGCTTGATAAGAACTGGCTGCTGGCGCATCCTGATATCCTGTCCTGGACAATTGAAGAGCAATACAGTCGGATCCACGAGGATGGGGGTTATATTGTGCATGCCCATCCTTTTCGCGTTCGTTCTTATATCAGGGAAGTCCGGCTATTTCCTGAATATGTGGATGCTGTAGAGGGTATCAATGCAAGGAACTATAATGCGGATTATGACCGGCAGGCAATGGCATATGCCAAAAAACACCGGCTGCCCGTAACAGCCGGAACCGATGCCCACGGGTATGAGAGTATTCACAGCGGACTGGCATTCCGTCATAAACTGGAAAGTATCAGTGATTTTATAGAAAGCATTAAGCTGGGCAATTATGAACTGATTGAGCTGTAGTAAAAGAACAGTAACAGCAAAAGAACAGTAATATAAACAGGAGGTTCCATATGAAAACACCATTTGTAACTCGTCAACAGCTGCTGGAGATAACGAAGCAATATCCGACCCCCTTTCATATTTACGATGAAAAAGGCATTCGTGAGAATGCCAGAAAGCTGTACCGGGCTTTTGCATGGAATAAGGGTTTTAAGGAATATTTTGCAGTGAAGGCTACACCAAACCCGTATATCCTAAATATATTGAAGGAAGAGGGCTGCGGTATGGATTGCTCCTCCTTGACGGAGCTTATGATGTCGGAGGCAGTGGGCTTTTCCGGTGACGATATCATGTTTTCCTCCAACGCGACACCTCCGGAGGAATTCGAGAAGGCGGCACAGCTGAAGGCCATCATTAATCTGGATGATTATACCCATATTGATTTCCTGGAGAAGATCACAGGTATTCCGGAGAAGATATGCTGCAGATATAACCCGGGCGGCGTATTCAAGACCTCCAACGGAATTATGGACAATCCGGGAGATGCCAAATTCGGTTTTACCAGAGAGCAGTTGATTGACGGCTTTATAAAATTAAAGCAGAAGGGAGCGAAGAGCTTCGGAATTCATTCCTTTCTTGCAAGTAATACCGCTTCCGATGAATATTATCCGACCCTGGCAGCCATATTATTCGAGTTGGCGGTAGAGCTTCGTGATAAGACCGGAGCGGATATCAGCTTCATTAATCTGTCCGGCGGCGTCGGAATTCCTTATAAGCCCCACGCTCATGCCAATGACATCCTGGCAATCGGAGAGGGGGTACGAAAAGCCTACGAAGAGATCCTGGTTCCGGCAGGTATGGGAGATATCGCAATATTTACCGAGCTGGGCCGCTATATGCTGGCACCCTACGGTCATCTGGTGGCAACCGCCATCCATGAGAAGCACATTTATAAGGAATATATCGGTCTGGATGCCTGCGCGGTAAATCTCATGAGACCCGCCATGTACGGGGCATACCATCATATTACGGTTATGGGCAAGGAGAACGAGCCCTGTGACCGCAAGTATGATATTACCGGTTCCCTCTGTGAGAACAATGACAAGTTCGCCATCGACCGCATGCTGCCGAAGATTGATATCGGTGACCTGATCGTAATCCATGACACAGGTGCCCACGGCTTCGCCATGGGCTACAATTATAACGGCAAGCTGAAGTCTGCGGAGCTTTTACTGAAAGAAGACGGATCGGTGCAGATGATAAGACGGGCGGAGACTCCGGCGGATTATTTTGCCACACTGGATTTTCCGGGTCTGGATAAATAAAAGAAAAATCAATAATTTTTGTTCCCGAACTGTAAAATCCGGATACGGTTTTAAAAGTACATTATCTGTTTTATTCATAATTCAAAAGAATATTTTATAAGGTTTGAAGATAAGATATACTGTAACTTTTTAAAGGGTTATTTGTTGATTGGCTGATATGATTACGGGCACAAAAATATGCGTGTCCGCAGGAGAAACTGTGGCTGAATAGTCACTTTATCAGGTTGACAAGAAACAGTTCATACGATATAATACTTTGAATGTATTGTATGTTGTATAAAAACAAAGCAATATGGAGGAAGGGTGTTTTATGGTAGAAAAGAAAAACATATTGACTTATGAGGGATTACGACAGCTGGAAGATGAGCTTCATGATCTTAAAGTAAACCAAAGAAGATTAGTGGCACAAAAGATAAAGGAAGCAAGAGAGCAGGGGGATCTTTCTGAGAATGCGGAATATGATGCGGCAAAAGACGAGCAGAGAGATATTGAGACCCGCATAGAAGAAATCGATAAGATATTAAAGAATGCTGAAGTAGTCGTAGAAGACGAAGTTGATGTCAATGCTATTAATATAGGATGCAAGGTAAAAATTCTGGATATGGAATACGACGAGGAGCTGGAGTATAAGCTTGTGGGTTCCACCGAAGCGAACAGCTTAAGAGGTAAGATTTCCAATGAGTCTCCCTTAGGAAGCAGATTGATCGGTAAAAAAGTAGGAGATGTCATAACTGTTGAGACTCACGCAGGATCCATGCAGTATAAGATATTGACAATCCAGAAATCCAACTAAAAAATAAAGTAGGTGGCAGTACATGGCTGATGAAAGAATACAGGCAGAGCAGGATATTAATGAGCTTTTGAAGGTAAGAAGAGCTAAGCTTGCAGAACTTCAGGAGAGCGGCAGGGATCCCTTTAGGATCATGAAGTACGAGGTTACCAGCCGTTCCGGTGATATCATTAACAGTTATGAAGAATTTGAGGGAAAGACAGTTTCCATCGCGGGACGCGTTATGTCAAAGCGTATTATGGGTAAAGCGTCTTTCTGCAATATAAGGGATCTGGGCGGAGATATCCAGGCCTATGTAAGACGGGATGATATCGGTGAAGAACCCTATGCAGAATTTAAGAAATACGATATCGGTGATATTGTGGGAATTGAAGGAGAAGTCTTCAGGACCCATGCAGGAGAGATATCCGTAAAAGCTTATAAAATTGTTCTTCTGACCAAGAGTCTTCAGATGCTGCCTGAAAAGTTTCACGGCTTAAAGGATACGGATACAAGATACAGACAGCGTTATGTTGATCTGATTGTGAATCCGGAGGTAAGGGATACCTTTATCAAGCGTTCCCATATTATCAGAGAAATCCGCAACTATCTGGACGGTAAGGATTTTATAGAGGTTGAGACTCCGGTACTGGTCCCCAATGCCGGCGGTGCGGCTGCGAGACCGTTTCATACCCATCATAATGCCCTGGATGAAGATATTCACCTCAGGATATCCTTGGAGCTGTATCTTAAGCGCCTGATTGTCGGGGGCCTGGAGCGGGTATATGAAATCGGAAGGGTATTCCGTAATGAAGGTTTGTCCGTCAGACATAATCCGGAATTCACACTGCTGGAATTATATCAGGCATATACGGATTATTACGGAATGATGGATTTAGTAGAGGATCTGTTCCGCCATGTGGCGCAGAAGGTGCTTGGCACCACCACCGTTACCTATGACGGTGTGGAGATCGATTTATCCAAGCCTTTTGAGAGGCTGACCATGGTGGATGCGGTAAAAAAATATGCGAATATAGATTTTAGCCAAATCCCGGATGAAGCGGCGGCGAAGGCTCTTGCCAGGGAGCACCATATCGCATTTGAAGCCAGACATAAGAGGGGCGATATTATCAACCTGTTCTTCGAAGAGTATGTGGAAGAACATCTGGTGCAGCCCACCTTTATCATGGATCATCCGGTTGAGATATCGCCTCTTGCCAGCAGAAAGCCCGGAGATCCGGATTATACGGAACGCTTCGAGCTCTTTATCACTAGGCGTGAGATGGCGAATGCCTTCTCCGAGCTGAATGATCCGCAGGATCAGAGAGGCCGTTTTGAAGCCCAGGAAGTCTTAAGGGCGGCAGGGGATGAGGAAGCCAATCAATTGGATGAGGATTTCCTGTGCGCACTGGAATACGGCATGCCGCCTACCGGAGGTATCGGTATCGGAATTGACCGGTTTGTAATGCTTCTGACTGATTCCATGGCAATCAGGGATGTGCTTTTATTCCCTACGATGAAATCACTGGAGAAATAAACCCAGTGTTTATGCGGGTTTGAGAGAACAAAAGTCAAGATTTACGACTAACTTACGACCGAATAATAAAGTATATTCAAAAAGAATCTCTTGGAAACAGGGGATTCTTTTTTTAAAACATGAAAGGAGTATAATTTATGAATGATATATCAAAGCGCCCATGCGTATATCATTCTGAAGAAACAGAAAACTTAAATTATTTTCTATCAAAATTGGCAGAGTACTCCCGACAGATTTTTAAGGTCAAAATGCATTGGAAAACTATGTCTGAAAATATTTAATTATTTGTTACTGGTGTAGTTATATATAATTAATACGTTGAACTATAACTTATATATCTGCGAAGTTTTATAATCTGCTAAGAATATAATGATACCACCACTTTTTAAGCGACAAAAATATGTTGATGTGGTAATATGGGAATTTTCTGATAATGAAAAAATGTTGCTTTATAATGAGATTAATGGTAGATGTCCAAT
>JAFADH010000079.1 GCA_023424995.1 Bacillota bacterium
GTGAATAAAACCTTTGACACATCAGCTATTGATACCATAAATTTTTCAAAAATTAAAAGAGACTTGTTTCCGGTACTTAGAAAAAAAGATAACTTTGATTTGGACGAAAGAAAGCAGCGAGCTAAAAGATACATCAAGGAACTTATGATTGTAACTCCTGATGAAATGGAATATATGAATGCATTCGAAAATAAAAAGTATAAGCCAGAACTTTTATTTGATAATGAGAAGACAATTGAACGGGTGAAAGAGCATCCGATGGCAATGTGGAAGATGAAACAAGAATAAATGAAAACACTAATCCCACAGCTATGCGGGGAGCAGCTGGTACCATTGCAAAGAGTATTGATAAGTAATATTACGGCCAACTTACGACAGATTTACGACCATTTATAATGAATTGTAAAGAATAATGAATTGGGAGAAAAACAGAACATGCAAGAATTAAGGAAATGAAGACATATAAAAGGATTTACAATATCAAGAATGATTTCCCTACCATGAAGAATAAAGAATAATATTTATAAAATTTAAGAACCTCTGTACCGGAAATGCCATACAAGTGGTATTTCCGCACAGGGGTTTTTCTAAAATAAGGTGATTCCGAAAAAAAACCTCGATATTCAGTCCGCATTATGCTATACTAATAATGTGTCTCCATTCGTGGGGACAGAGTACGAATCTTGCCGGTGCTAAACGGCAGGATATGAAAGGCAAGAGATTTTTATGTTGAATAATAATAAAATCAGGCTAATGACAAAGCTGGCAGTATATGAGAGCAAGGAAGGCAGCGAGGATATCCGTCTCAGCAAATATTTTAAGACGGATTATGTGAGATATCAGCTTCTCAAATCAATCATATGTGCAACCGTTGGTTATGTATTAATACTGGCATTAATCTTCATCTATAAATCGGAATTCATCATTAAAAATGCAATTGTACTGGATTATAAAGTAATCGGAGCCTATATCCTGGGTTTCTATATTATTATTATAGCCATCTACGGATTAGGGTCTGTTGCCTGGTATTCCATCCGTTATGACCGGTCCCGTAAGAAACTGGGACGGTATTTTAAGTTATTAAAGCGGCTGGGCAAGATATATAATGATGAGACGCCAGAGTCCCAAATTTAGGAGGAATGCATATATGATGCCATTATTGGTATTTAGGGAAAGGGTTAAAAATTTTTATCAGAGATACGATGCATATATTAATCCGGTGGTCAAGTTTATATTTGCATTGGTTTCTTTTATAGCGATTAATAATTATATCGGATATGATACGAGGATAAAGTCCCTGTCTGTGGTTCTGGTGTTATCCCTGCTCAGTGCGTTCACACCTTCCGCTATTATGGTTCTGCTGGCAGCACTGGCAGCCACACTGCATATTTATTCCATCTCTCCGGTAATATCGATCCTTGTTGTATTATTGCTGCTGATCATATACCTTCTGTTTGCAAGATTTACACCCAGATTAGGCTGTGTGATACTGGCGATACCGATTTTGTATTTCCTGAAGATACCCTATGTGGTTCCGATCCTGCTTGGAATTATAGCTGCTCCGACTGCTATTGTTCCTACAGCCTGCGGCGTTATAGTGTATTATGTATTTCAGGTGGTTCGGACTGCCATCGCCATGGAAGCCAATACCACCGTGGACGATATCCTGCAGCTGTATATCTACATTATTGATAATCTGATCGGCAATAAGCAGATGATCATGACCATTGTGATCTTTGCATTGATTCTTCTGGTCGTATATTACGTAAGAAGGATGAAATTTGATTATGCCTTTGAGATCTCCATCGCGGCAGGTGCATTGACCAGTGTTCTCGGATTTTTGATCAGTGATTTGATCCTTGGCAAATCGGAACAGATTATCGCCATGATCTTTGGAACGATTATATCTGCTGTTATCGTATACGGCGTTCACTTCTTCAAGCTGACCCTGGATTATTCCGGTGCCGAGCATGTTCAGTTCGAGGATGATGTTTACTACTATTATGTAAAGGCTGTACCCAAGATTACGGTTACTACTCCGCAGATGAGGGTGAAGCATATTAATGTAAAGAATGCGGCTCTGGGAGCAGGCAGGTCGGGCTTGCACCGGTATGAGGAAGATACGGAAGATGAAATTAATGAGGATGAGGAGTATTTGAATCAGAACGACGACACCAAGGACCATGATTTACAGTAGGTAAATAAGTGAAGCGTATGCGGCGCTTATTAATACTTTACATTAAGGGGTATTCGTATGGGGGCTATTAGGAATTTAATACGGGATGATATGATGTGGTTATCCATTCCGGATATATTAATATCTGATATTATCGAAATCTGTATCCTGGCATTTTTAATATACCACGTGATAAAATGGATTAAGAATACAAGAGCCTGGTCGCTGGTTAAGGGTCTGGTGGTGATGATGGGCTTTTGGCTGCTGGCGGTTATCATGGATCTGAATGTGGTTCTGTGGATTATCAAGAACACAATCAATGTAGGAATCCTGGCGATTGTAATCCTGTTCCAGCCGGAATTCCGCAAGGCCCTGGAGCATCTGGGGCAGAAGAATATCGTGAGATCCTTTATCACCTTTGACGATACCAGGGATAGGACAGAAAAATTCTCAGACCATACGATCAATGAGATGGTGCGTGCCACCTTTGAGCTTGCCAGGACAAAAACCGGAGCGCTGATCGTTATTGAGGATACGGTGCCCCTGAATGATTTTGAAAGCACCGGAATTGTCATTGACAGTCTGGTCAGCAGCGAGCTGCTCATAAACATCTTTGAACATAATACACCGCTGCACGACGGAGCCGTAATCATCAAGGGCAACCGTATCGCAGCGGCGACCTGTTATCTGCCTTTATCCGATAACACGCAGCTCAGTAAGGATCTGGGTACCAGACACCGTGCCGGAATCGGTATCAGTGAGGTTACCGACAGCTTAACAATCATTGTATCAGAAGAGACAGGAAAGGTATCCATAGCAAAGAGCGGTAAACTTATCCGTAACGTAGATGGAGATTATCTCAGGACGAAATTGGCAGATGTACAGAAAAAGACCAATGACACTAAGAAATTAAAACTATGGAAGGGAAGAATAAAGCATGAAAGAAAAGTTGACTAGAAATATCGGCTTAAAAATCCTGTCCATTATTCTTGCCTCCATTTTCTGGCTGATCATTACTAATGTGGACGATCCCATATCCGATAAGGAATTCAAGGATGTAAAGGTTCAGATACTGCATGAGGATGCGGTTAAGAACACAAAACAGGGATATGAGATTCTGGAGGGTGCGACGATCGACTTTACTTTCACGGCAAGAAGATCCATCCGGGATGAACTGACACCGTCAGACTTTCTGGTTACCGCCGACTTCTCCAAATTGTCCGATGTGAATGCGGTGACCATTGATATTAAATGTCTGCTATACGGTGAAGACGACGTCAGGATTACGGAAGGGCTATATCAGGTGATGAAGATCAATCCGGAAGAGATAGCGGATAAGAACGTTAAGGTGGATGTGGTACAGACAGGTACTCCGGCGGAAGGGTTTTATGCCGAGTCTTCAGCAAATGCCCTGATTAATGTAAGGGGGCCGAAGAGCAAGATTGACCGGATTGCCCTGCTGAAGGCTGAGGTTAATGTTGACGGCTATTCTCAGACGGTGCAATTATATAAAGAGGTGGAAGCATATGATGCGGAAGGTAATCAGATCGATGATTCCAATCTCGAATTCAGTTCTTCGACAGTACTCGTTAATATTAAGCTGTATCGGACCAAAACCATTGATCTGGTAGTGGAAACCTTAGGGAATCCGGCTTACGGATATATGAAGACGACCATGGATTATGAACCGAAGACCATTGTAGTAGCCGGTGAGAATAAAGCGTTGAACAATGTGAATACACTTACTATTTCTAAAAGCATCGAAGGGGCAAAGGATAGCACCGTCGAGCCGATAAAGCTGCAGGAATACCTGGATGACCTTGATCTGATTCTTGTGGGAGAAAGTAAAACGGTTACGGTAGACATTGGGATTGTTCCTACACTGACAAAAGAGTTTCAAATCTCTCCCAGTGATATTGATATCAGGAATAATACCGATAATCTGAAGGTATTGTATTTTAATCCGACCGGACCGATCACCATCCAGATAACCGGTCCTGCGGAGGAAGTGGAGGAACTGACGGCAGCTAAACTTGATCCGTACATTGACCTGTCCCTATACTCTGCCGGTTATAATAACTTAAGTATTATTGTAGAGAATATCGGATTATGCAAGGTAAAGAATAATCCGACGGTGGTAGCCGATCTGCAGAAATAAGCGCAGCAGGAACGATAACGCAAAGCATTTGAATTCCTGATCTGTGAATATGTAATAATAGGAGGGTGCCCTATGGTAAAGAAAAAACTGGTGATCGACATCCCTGCCGGATTACATTTAAGGCCAATCAGTGTTCTTTGTAACTGCTCCATTAACTTTAATTCCACGATTACGATTAAGACGGGAGATAAGGCGGTGAATGCCAAGAGTGTATTAGGCGTTCTGTCTGCCTGTATTAAAAGCGGAGATGAAATCGAGTTAATCTGTGATGGACCTGACGAACTGCAGGCAATGGAGACATTGAGTAACCTCATCCGGGATGGTCTTGGAGATGAAATAGTAAAAAAGTAGTTGCGAAAGAAAAATCAGGATGATATAATGAGGGTCACTATTAATGAAACGTGTATAATTATACCGGGTCCATTGATAGTGATCTTTTATATAATTGTACATTTTATCGCAATTTTACATATTTTATATACGAATTAATAAATTTATGTTTATGCAGGATAACCGGCACCGGATGATAATAAATGGTTATTCCAATGAATGGAGAGGATGTGATGCAGTTGGGACTCGCGTAGACAAAGCAAGTTTGTTTATTGTTAAGATTTACAGCGTGATTTACCGACTCCGTGGCTGATATGGTGTTGAAGGTTGTAACCAGTAAATCAAATCATATTATTAATTCGGAATTCCAAGGTTTCGCAATGCAAAAGCTATGATGCTGCATTGCCGATACGAAGATTTCGCGTCATGGAGGAGAACGCTATGTTAAATTATAAGAGATATCAGAGAAATCCCATCGTGGAAATGTCAGACAGAAGATGGCCCGCAAGGCAGATTGAGAAAGCACCCATCTGGTGCAGCGTTGATTTAAGAGATGGTAACCAGGCCTTGATCGAACCGATGATTGTTGAGGAAAAGATTGAATTTTTCCAGCTTTTAGTAAAGCTTGGCTTCAAGGAGATCGAAGTGGGCTTCCCGTCGGCCTCCCAGATAGAATTTGATTTCTTAAGGCAGCTGGTGGACCGTAAATTAATACCGGAGGATGTTACCATCCAGGTGCTTGTACAATGCAGAGAGCATCTGCTTAAGAGAACCTTCGAAGCGCTGGAAGGTGTGAAAAGGGCAATTGTCCATATCTACAATTCTACTTCTACTTTGCAGAGGGATGTGGTATTTCACATGTCCCGGGATGAAATCAAGCAGATTGCTGCGGAAGGAACCAGGCTGGTAAAAGAATATGCGAAGGATTTTCCGGGAAAGGTGATCCTGGAATATTCACCGGAGAGCTTCAGCGGCACCGAGGTAGAGTATGCTCTTGAGGTATGCACTGCCGTGCAGGATATCTGGCAGCCTACGGCAGAGGATAAGATCATATTCAACCTGCCGGCTACGGTAGAGATGAATACTCCGAATGTATATGCGGACCAGATTGAATGGATGGATCGCCACTTTAAGAACCGGGAGACCATCATCCTAAGTGTTCATCCCCACAATGACAGGGGAACCGGAGTTGCCATAGCGGAGCTTGCTTTGCTGGCCGGTGCGGACAGAGTGGAAGGCACCTTATTCGGGAATGGGGAAAGAACCGGTAATGTCGACATTTTAACTTTAGCATATAATATGTTTTCCCAGGGAATTGATCCCGTTTTATCAATTGATAATATAACTGAAATTATTGAGGCATATGAGCGCCTTTGCAAGATGAAGGTGCATGAGCGCCACCCATATGCCGGAAAGCTCGTATTTACTGCATTCTCCGGTTCCCACCAGGATGCCATCAATAAGGGCGTTAAGGCTATGAAGGACCGCAACAGCACTACCTGGGCAGTGCCGTATCTTCCCATCGACCCGGCTGATATCGGAAGACAGTATGAACCGATCGTACGGATCAACAGCCAGTCCGGCAAGGGCGGAGTTGCCTTTATCATGGAGAATTACTTTGGATATAAGCTGCCTAAGGCGATGCATAAAGAATTCGCCGATGTGATTCAGGCTATGTCCGAAAAGCAGGGAGAGGTGGCTCCCGAGCAGATTATGGCGGAATTCAAGGCTCAGTATCTGGATAAGAAGGAGCCCCTGCATTTTAAGAGATGCAGGATCTCGGATCTTGCTGACCGTGACGACTCCACGACACTGGCAGTGGTGGAATATACGGACAATGGTTCCTTAAGAACCTTCGAAGCCAGCGGCAACGGTCCCATTGATGCGGTTCAGAGAGGCCTGCAGGCTGATCTTGATATCAGGATCAAGATACTTGACTATTCCGAGCATGCCTTGGCAGGCGGAGCGAATGCCCAGGCTGCCGCATATATTCAGATGCTGGATGCAGCTACGGGAAGAACGACCTTTGGAGTGGGAGTAAGCTCCAACATCACAAAGGCTTCCATCCGTGCAATCTTTAGCGCCATGAACCGGTTAAAATTAAGATAATACAACCTCGTATATAGGTCCGGATTGTTAACACAGCATACCTTGGCATGCCATGTTAACGGTCCGGCCCATTTTTTTATTTGGCGGAGCTTTTATTGACTTGTACTTCACGGAATGCTATAATCCCTATGATATACGTTTTTATTTCGTATTGGCTGGTGAGAACAAGATGAGAGGGCATCACCGGCAGGCCGTGCCGGTGCCATATGGGCTTGCAGATATGGAATTATGTGGATTTTGGAGGAAAATTGATGAAAGTAAGTGTTATTGTTCCCTTTTATAAGGGAATATCATTTCTTGAAGATTGTTTACAAAGTCTCGCGGAACAAAATTATAAGGATATGGAAGTTATACTGGCTTGTGATCGTGTATCTGAGGATATTCAGCCATTGGCTGACTCATACAGCGATACGCTTAAGATAAAGACAGTGCATTTGGAAGGTAAGAAGGGCGTGGCAGCAGCAAGAAACCTGGGGTTATCCGTTGCGGCCGGCGAATATATCTACTTTTTGGACAGTGATGATTACCTGATTAATAATACTTTGGAATTACTTGCTGCTAAAGCAGAAGAGACGAAGGCAGACTTTATATATGGCAAGAAGAAATGGACCTGGTTTAAACGAAGTCTTTTTATGGCAAACTTTAATACAATGGATATGTCCGGTGAGGACGAGGAAGAAGAGGATGAAGAGGAAACCGACTCCATGGACTCGGCGGAGCTGAACCTGGAGAACGGCGGTGAGGCAGAAAGCAGTACCTCCCTGAATGATAGCCAGCTGTTAAAGGAAGGAGCTTCCAAAGAGGATGAAAAGGCAGATTCAGAGACTCCGCATCCTGCATTCTCCAAACAGAAATTAGCATATTGGCATCTGGTATCCAGTAAAAAAGGCGTTCGGAATATCTCTGTCTTAAATCAGCTGGTAAAGCGTTCCCTGATCGTGGATAACAACCTGTATTTTAATGAGAAGATCAAATTCCTCTCGGATTATCCGTTCCTGCTGCAGGTATTATCCAAGGCAGACAGCTTTGAATATATTCCGCAGGCAGTATATATTAAGAGAAACCACAATGATTCCATTAACCTTCCCTCCCTTGGGCAGATGAAGGGGAGCAGAAGCTACCATGAATACACGGAGACATACAAATATGCAATCACGCTGCTTGAGAAAGACAGCGATCTCAGGACCAGATTGGACCGTAAACTTATTAAATACTGCATCTATTTCTATGCTCCCGTACTCAGGGAAAACCACAAGGATCCGGACCGGCTGAAGAAATATACGAAGATGCACCGGCTCATCCTGGGCATGGATCCTGAATTATTAAAGAATTACCATAAATACCAACGAAAGCTGCTGAAATCCTTCTGTGCCGGAGATATTGGCAGAACTGAAAAAATAGTGGACAGACATCTTAAATGGAAGAAGTTCCTTCGTGTTACGAAGAATAAAAGAACCTTCTCCAAGTTCCTGTATATGAGGTTCTTCCTTCGAAGACCGGTTAAGGACAACTGGGTGTTCTGTGAGAGTTTCTTTGGGAAGAGCTATTCGGACAGTCCGAAATATATCTATGAATATCTGTCCGGAACTTATCCGGGTAAATACCGTTTTATCTGGGTGATCGATAAGAAGCATACGAAGATACCATACCCCCATACCAAGGTAAAACGCTTCGGTTACCGTTATTCCTATTATCTTGCAAGAAGCAAGTACTATATTTTCAACGGAAGGCAGCCGGAGTGGGTAAAGAAGAGAAAGGGCAATGTGTTCCTCCAGACCTGGCATGGAACCCCCCTGAAGAAGCTGGTATTCGACCTGGAGGATATTAATTCCGCAACTCCCAGATATAAGAACCAGACCTATCAGCAGTCCAGGGCCTGGGATTATCTCATCGCCGCCAATCAGTATTCCAGCGACATCTTCCGCCGATGCTTTATGTATGATAATACCATGCTGGAGACCGGTTATCCCAGAAATGACATTATGCATTATGAGAATAAGGAAGAGATCGCGGCGCAGGTGAAGGCGAAGCTCGGAATCCCGAAGGATAAGAAGACCATTCTATATGCCCCTACCTGGAGGGATGATGAATATTATACCAAGGGCAGATACAAGTTTTCTCTTAAGCTGGATCTGGATCTGCTGAAGGAAAAGCTGGGCGATGAGTATGTAATTCTGCTGCGCACCCACTACTTTATCGCAGATGCCCTGGATGTCAGTGCATTGAAGGGCTTTGCATATAATCTCAGCAAATACGATGATATCTCGGAGCTGTATCTGATCTCCGATATCCTCATAACGGACTATTCCTCCGTATTCTTTGATTATGCCAATTTAAAAAGGCCCATGCTGTTCTTTACCTATGACCTGGAAAAATATCGTGATATTTTGCGTGGATTTTATATCGACATAGAAGAAGAGCTCCCCGGACCGTTATTATTCACAACGGAAGAGGTCATATGGGCCGTCGGCAATATCCGTCAGATACAGGAAAAGTACCGGGATAAATATGTTGCCTTCTATGATAAATTCTGTTCCTGGGAAGACGGACAGGCCTCCCGGAAGGCGGCCGAGGCTGTCTTTAAATAAAAGGAGCTTCACAGGCTTTTGTAAAAATGGAGATTATTATGAGACAGATTATAAAGAATTTTAAGAAATACCAATTTTTGCTCTCCGAACTGGTAATAAAGGAGATAAAGTTGAAATACCGCAGGTCCTATCTGGGGATTCTATGGACCCTGATCGAACCCTTGCTGACCATGCTTGTATTGTATGCGGTGTTCTCCTTTTTACGTGAAAGAGAAGATAAACAGTTTGCGATCTATATCCTGACCGGCAGGCTGATATATGCTTACTTTTCCAATGCAACAAAGTCGGCGATGAAATCCATCCGCAACAATGCCCAGATGATTAAAAAGGTATATGTTCCCAAATATATCTATCCGCTGGCATCGATTCTGTCTCAATTTGTGACCTTTCTCATATCCCTGATTGTGCTGCTGGGCACCTCCATCGTATTGAAGGTGAAGCCGACGATACATTTGCTGGGGGCAATTGTTCCGCTTTTAGTCCTGTTCGTTATGGTGCTGGGGATTGGACTGATCCTGGCCACTCTTGCCGTATTCTTCCGGGATATGGAGTATCTATGGGGAGTAATACTGATGATGATCATGTATTGTTCTGCGATCTTCTATTATCCGGAATCAGTAGGAGCCAGATTTGGCTGGATCATTAAATATAATCCCCTGTATTCCGTCATATTGAATTTCAGGAATACGGTATATTACGGGCAAGCCCTGAATATAAATGCGTTGTTGTATTCCGCCGGCTTTAGTCTGGCGGCGTTGGTGGTAGGCATTTTCATGTTTTATAAGAATCAGGATAAATTTATCCTAAATATATGAGGTAAGTATGGCTAAGACTGTAATTAAGGTGAACCATTTAGGCGTCCGTTTCCAGATGGGAACGGAGAAGGTGGATAACCTGAAAGAATTTATAATTAAGAAGATTAACCGCAAGATTCAATATAAGGAGTTCTGGGCACTGAGAGATGTAACCTTCGAGGTTAAGGAGGGGGACAGGATCGGTATCCTGGGCTTTAACGGGGCGGGTAAAAGTACCCTGCTTAAGGTAATCGCAGGGGTGCTGAAGGCGACCGAGGGAAGTGTGTCCACCAAGGGACGGATCGCTCCGCTCTTAGAACTTGGCGCCGGTTTTGACCTGCAGTACACCGGAGCGGAGAACATCTATCTGTACGGAGCCGTCCTGGGCTATTCCAGGGAGTTTATCCGGGAGAAATACAATGAGATCGTGGAATTCTCAGAGCTTGGTGATTTTATTAATGTTCCGGTGAAGAATTATTCCTCCGGTATGAAATCAAGACTTGGATTTTCCATTGCAACGGTGGTAGAGCCGGAGATTTTAATTCTTGATGAGGTATTTGCGGTGGGGGATACAAAATTCCGCAAGAAGAGTGAGAAGAAGATTAAAGCCATGTTCCGCAAGGGGGTTACCGTGCTGTTCGTATCCCATAACATCGAGCAGGTAAAGACCATCTGCAATAAGGCGGTACTTCTGGAGAAGGGAAGGCTCATCGCCCAGGGTGACGTGGAGGATATCTGTGAAATATATGAAAGCAAGATGAAGTAAACGGTTAATCAGTAATACTTTTGGAGCTTTATGAAAAGAATAATTCACAAAACCAGGCACCGGCAATTTATGCCGTGAAGGCGGAGAAAGGATAACATTCCTATGAAAAAGGTAATAACATACGGTACATTTGATCTGCTTCATGTGGGACATATCAATATATTAAGGAGAGCGAAGGAGCTGGGGGACTATCTGGTGGTGGTTCTCTCTTCGGATGAATTCAATGCCATTAAGAATAAGAAGGCATATTACCCTTATGAGGACCGAAAGAAAATTCTTGAGGCAATTAAATACGTTGATGAAGTAATTCCGGAATATACCTGGGAACAGAAGATTGATGATGTCGTGAATAATAAAATCGATGTATTTGTTATGGGTGATGACTGGGAAGGTAAATTCGATTTTCTGAAGGATTATTGCGAGGTGGTTTATCTGCCGAGAACGGAAGGCATCTCCACTACAAAGATCAAAACGGATCTGAAGGATAAGAAAAAAATAACAGGATGACCTGTTCCGTAGAAAGGGCATGGTGTCATTTGTAATGAAAAGGCTGATTAAAAAAGTTGTTAAGCTGCCGGTCCTGCTTCTATACCATTTATTGATGCTGATTCACAAGACAGATAATAAGATAATTCTCTTTGAGAGCAATCTGGGCAGGAATTATTCCGGTAATCCCAGATTCATCTATGAAGAGATGGCTGCCGGGGGGATGGACCGGGTATTCCGGTGTTATTTTATACTGGAGAATACCGGGACGCAGATACCCGGGAATATCAGAAAGGTAAAAAGACTGAGCCTGTTTTATTTTTATCTCTTTGCCAAGGCGGGCATATGGATCAGTGACACACGAATGCCTACATACTTAAGAAAGAGAAAAGATACCGTATATATTCAGACCTGGCATGGTACTCCGTTAAAAAAGCTGGCTCTTGACCTGGAGCAGGTTGCCATGGAGGGAGAGAAAAATCTTAAGGACTATAAGAAACGGTTCCTAAAGAACACAGGGACCTGGGATTATCTCATATCTCAGAATTCGTATTCCACAGGAATATTCCGGCGGGCCTTTGATTATAAGAAGGAGATTCTGGAGATAGGGTATCCCAGGAATGATATCCTGTTTCATAAAAACAATGAAAATGATATTCATGCAATCAAGCAGATGCTGAAGCTGCCAATGGATAAAAAGATTATCCTCTATGCACCTACCTGGAGAGATAATGAGCATTACGGGCATCTTAGCTACAAATTCAGCTCAGGGATGGATTTTGAGGTCTTAAGAGACCGGTTGGCTTCGGAATATATCATAATAGTAAAAGCTCACTATCTGGTGGGAGAACAGCCGGATATCAGCAGATTCGGGGATTTTATCCGCCAGTTTGATGCCTCCTGTGATATTGCGGAGCTTTATCTGGCATCGGATCTGCTGGTAACGGATTATTCCTCCGTTATGTTTGACTATAGCCTGTTAAGGCGGCCCATGCTGTTCTTTGCCTATGATCTGGAACAGTACAAGGATAGTTTAAGAGGATTTTATTTTGACTTTCTGGCAGAAGCACCCGGGCCTATTGTAACTGCGACCCACCGGCTGACGGAAGAGATTCTGGCGTATGATCCAGAAAAGTATAAGGATAAATATAATGCATTTTGTAAGAAGTTTAATCATGCGGACCGTGGGGACGCTTCGAAAAAGATAGCGGACCTGGTTCGTACGAAGGCGGAGGCTATGAAGTGAAGACAATAGGTTATCTGATATTTTCCGGCTTTTATTATATCTTCCGGTTGTTCTGCCCTGTAAGACCCAAGAAGGTATTTGCAATTATGACCCATGACGGCAGCAGGGACGGGAATGTGGGTGCAATGGTTGAATACCTGAAGGAACAAAAGGATGGCTACATCTTTCACTTTATGAAAAAGGCAGACCGTAACCTGGTGAAGGACTTTCACATAATGAAGGGAAAGATGTCTTTTTTTATTGTTAAGCCTTATCATCTGGCAACATCACAATATGTCCTGCTGGATAATATATTCCTTCCCATGGCTTATTTTAAGTTCCCGAAGAAGGTCAAGGTGATACAGCTATGGCACGGCACCGGTACAATCAAGCGGTTCGGTCAGGATGTGAATACCGGAAGGCTGAGAGAGCTTGAGAACCGCGCGAATTCGAATATTACCCATCTGATCGTTAATTCGGAGGAGACAAAACAGGAATATGCTTCAGCTTTTGCAGTCCCGGAGGATAGGATATCCGTCCTTGGGCTGCCAAGGACGGATTTATTCTTTGATGAAGCAAAGCTGCGGGAGCGTCAGGAGAGCTTCTATGAAGAATATCCGGAGCTGGCCGGTAAGAAGCTGGTGCTTTACGCCCCTACCTTCAGGGATCAGGAGCGGGATGCCCCAAGGCCGGCACTTGACATTGAGGAGCTGGTTAGGGAACTGCCGGGGGATTATGTCATTATGCTGAGGCTGCATCCCTATGTAGCAGAGGCGTATAAGAAAGAAGGACCTTCCTATGTATCGAAGAATATCATATCCATGTCCTCCTACAGGGATTTGAATACCTTACTGGCTGTTGCGGAATATCTGATAACGGATTATTCCTCTATTATATTTGAATACTGCTTGAGAGAGAAGCCGATGATTTTTTATGCTTATGATCTGGAAGAGTTTTCGGATCATGGAAGAGGCTTTTACCGGGAATATGAGACCTATGTACCCGGACCGGTGGCATATACTACAAAAGCCGTGACCGAATTACTGACAAAGGATCAATTTGATGCGGAGCGTATTAAGTCCTTTATCAGGAAGAACTATAAGTATCTGGACGGAAAGGCGGCAGAACGCATCTATCTGGAGCTGTTTAAACAGGCTTAGAGACAGATATTAAGCAATTTGTTCAATGGCAAGGACTGCATAAAGCAGCAGGAATGCAGTAACATAACCGATATATTTAAGCTGATACAACATATTGTTTTGGAGGAATGTAAAGTGGAGAATTCTAACTTTAAGGTAAGTATCGTCATGCCCGTATATAATGTGGAACGATATCTGCCTGCTTGTCTGGAGAGCATCATTGCCCAGACACTGCCGGATATCGAGATCGTTGCCGTCAATGACGGCAGCCCGGATAACAGCATCAGGATTCTGGAGGATTACAAGCGCAGGTATCCTGAGAGTATGAAGGTATTTACCACAGAAAACCGCGGAGTAAGCCATGCAAGAAATTACGGCTTAAAGCAGGCGACGGGTGAATTTGTATTGTTTGTGGACAGTGATGACTATATTGAGCCGGATATGTGTGAGAAGCTGTATACTAAGGCGATTCAGGATAATAATGATATTGTAGTCTGCGGAAGATTCAATGTATACGAGCGGGAGCATATCGGAGAGGTGACCAAGGAGGCTACGGGCACCCTGTTGATCAACCGTAATTTCAGGCTTGTGGATGAGAAATATGAATTAGCCCATATTTCCCCCTTCCCCTGGGACAAGCTTTTTCGCAGGAGCATCCTGGAGGGGCTGGAATTCCCCGAGAAGATGCGCTTTGAGGATCTGGTGCTGGTATTCGAGGCCTGCTGCAGGGCAAAGAGCATCGGTGTGGTGGAGGAACCGTTATATAATTACCGCAGAACTACCCAGGGGGGCTTCCTGGCAAGCTTTTCTGAGCAGACCCTGGATATTGTGAAGGCATTCCGGCTGGTGTTTGGCTTTATGAGGCAGAACGGTTATTGGGAAACCTTCCGTGATGAATTGGAATATATCTGTACAAGGCATTTCCTGTATCGTTATCCGGCGCTTTTCAAGGGCAGCAACAAGGGGAAACTGCGCATCAAGACAGAGATTATCCGCCAGACCCAGGATTTTTTGGATAAGGAGGTACCGGATTGGCGTAATAACCATTATTTTAAGTATTCCTCCGGTGCTCTGAAGGCGAAACGCAAGCTGTATACCAATAAGAATAAGATGATCCGTCTGACGAAGATACGTGAGTATACGCCGGAAGCCGTTATGAGAGTATATCTGCGCCAGAGGGATGAGCAGAAGAAATGGCAGAAGAGGATCAAAAAGTTTAAGAGGAGCAGGAACCGTTTCAGTCTCATTAAGAAGAAGCTGCCCTTTGTTGCCGTTATGCTGCAGGCGGGTGCGGTTTATTATACCAGGATGTATGAGAAGCTTAAGGTGGATCCGAAATTCATCCTGCTTGAATCAAAGCATGGTGAGGATATCGCGGGTAATATCTTTGCGCTCTTAAAGGAACTGGCGAACGAGCCTTACCGCGAATATAAGGTGTTTCTGGCTATGGTAACCGACTATATGGACCAATATGCGCAGCTCCTTGAGAATTATGGAATAAGGAATGTCACCATGATCGATATCAGCTCCAGGGAATATATGAAAGCCCTGGCAACAGCCAAATATCTGGTGACGGATACCAGCTTTCCGCCCTATTATATTAAGAAGCAGGAACAGGTCTATCTCAATACCTGGCACGGAACGCCCTTAAAAGCCATGGGCAGGATTGTGCCCATGCGTGAATATGCTCTGGGGAATGTCCAGAGGAATTTCCTCATTGCCGATTATCTGCTGTACCAGAATGATTTCTCCAGAGAAGCCTTTATGACGGATTATATGTTCCAAAATATCTATCCGGGTACGGCATTGGTATGCGGATATCCCCGCAACAGCGCTTTCTTCCATAAGCAGAGATACCGTCAGATCCGTAAGGAATTAAATATCGACGACAAGCAGGTAATAGTATACATGCCTACCTGGAGGGGCCTTCTTCATAAGAAGGAGACGGCAAAGCAGCTGGATATGCTGGGCGGATATTTTGCCCAGATCGATGACAGGCTGAGCGACTCCCAGGTATTCTATGTAAAGCTGCATCCCTTTGTAAAGGATGAGATGGAATACGGCGGGTATAAGCATATTAAGGAATTTCCTTCAAAATATGAGACTTATGATTTTTTAAATGCAAGTGATGTTCTGGTTACGGACTACTCCAGTATTATGTTCGATTATGCCGTTACGAAGCGCAAGATTGTTCTGTTTACGTATGACAGGGAGGAATATAAGAACGGCAGAGGGCTTTACCTGGATCTGGAAGATCTGGAACTGCCGAAAGCAGATACCGTGGACCAGCTGATCGAGGAGCTTAAGAGGGAGAATCAGGGTTATCCTGAATTCCATCAGAGGTTCTGCTCCTATGATTCCGCTGATACTCCGAATCAGGTAATTGAGACTCTCCTTCATGGCAGTATCCCGGATAGGGAGGATTATAAGGCTGTCCGGACAGCCGCCCGGGACAAGAAGAGGGTACTGGTCTATATAAGAGGATTGAAGAAGGACCATTATTCGGAGAGACTGATTGAATCCATCAACTCCATCGATCTGGAGCAATATGACGTATATGTATGTATGAAGGCGAACGGTGTGAAAGCCGCCTCCATTATGCTGCAGAACCTTAAAAAGGAAATCGGTTATATTCCCCTTACGTATGAGATTAATTATACCAGAATGGATTATATCCTGTGCAAGCTGAGACTGATCTTTGGGATTAATATCGGATTGACCAACGGGAGAATCGATAAGGTTATGAAACGGGAGATATTAAAGCAGCTGGCAGGAGTAGAGTTTGATTATGTGATCCATCATTCCGAGCTGGACCGTATGATAGGTAATATGTGCAGTCTGCTTGGCAAGACGGCCATATATAATTTTAAATATTTCAATTATCAAAAGTACAGGGAAGGCGGTGCCTATCGCAAACAGGTGAAGTATTTCCTGGGACGCTTCCCTCACTACAGCGCAGTTGTGGCAACAAGGGAATTTGAAGTGCTTCATAAGAAAGCCGATAATATAATATACAACCAGGAGACCGTATTCCCTATGGGGAAGATACTTCAGGAACTTAAAGACAAGCGCCTGCATTGACTCATATGATTGGAGGAGTTACATTATGAAGGTAGGAGTTATTACATTCCACAGTGCCAATAACTATGGTGCAACTTTGCAGACCTGGGCGCTGCAGAAGGTCTTAAAGGATTATGGACTGGATGCCGGCGTCATCCATTATCATCCGGATATCATCGATGAACTTTACGATCCCATGCAGGGAACCTCCGGACTGGGACGGCTGGGGAAGGAATTCGTCCTGTCCCTGACGAATCCGGATAGTTTAAAACGTTATCAAAAGTTTCATACCTTCTTAGCCAGAAAATTTAACCTGATCGGTGATTTTAAAACCTATGAAGAGATAAAAAAGGCAAATCTGAGGCTGGACGCTTATATCACAGGCAGTGACCAGGTATGGAATCCGGCACATATCGGGGGTTTTGACCCGGCATATTATCTGGATTTTGCGGAGCCCGGCAGCAGGAGAATATCCTATGGTGCCAGTGTGGGCAGTGATTTCATTCATCCGAAATACAAAGAGGATATGCGTAAATCGCTCTCTGCCTATACCGGAATCTCCATCCGGGAAAGCAGTATAAAAGAGGCGGTGCAGGAATTAACCGAAGTACCTGTGCAGGTAGTGCTGGATCCTACCATGCTTTTAGTGAAAGAAGATTATGAGGAGATCAAAGTAAAAAGTCCCATTAAGGAACCTTACATCCTGGTCTATATGATAGAGAAGAATGATCAGGTGATATCCCTGGCCAATACGATCTCCATATCCCTGGGACTGCCGGTTATCCAGAGAAGACCGACGAAGGGTCTGACCAATCAATTGCCGCCCTTCTATACGGCGGATGCCGGGGAGTTTCTGGGCCTTGTGGAGGGAGCTTCCTATGTAATAACAAATTCCTTCCATGGTACGGTATTCTCAGTCCTTTATGAGAAGCCCTTTGTATCCATGCTGCACTCGGATACCGGAAGCAGGACCGTGGATCTGCTTACCGAGCTCGGCCTGCAGTCGCATCTTCTGTATGATCTGGAGGACTTCAGGGATTTCTCCATGTTTAAGCTCATAAACAGGGAGCAAGTAAAGGAACAGATTGATCAGATGAAAATTACTTCTAGAGAATTTCTGGTACGCAGTCTTGGCTTATAAAACTGCGGATTTCTCTAAATCAGGCAGCAGTTAACACGATTAAGAAAGGTAATATTGGACTAGCCTATGCAAATTCATAATTTACTACAGAAATTAAAAAAATGGATTTTACCATCCGCTACACCAGTAAACGCTGACGCAAATTTAGTCAAAACAGCAAATGACATATTAATAACGAAACAATCGCGTTATTTTAAACTTGTCATTAAGCCAAAAGAAGATCTTGCGAGTAATATCGTATTAACCGTAACCGGTAAAAATCTTTATTCCGGTAAGTTTGTCAAGGGCTACCTGAAGCCGGGTGACAGCAGATTATATTACAGGACATCGCTGAAGCACAGGACGACACATTGGTTCCCGGTGCTTGCAGAGCAGGGGAAGTGCCTGGTATTAAGCGGAACTGCCCATAACCGTGCCGTATGGCAGTTTAAGACGGCAGATGGGACCATAATTACCCAGGAAGGGACAGTGCCCAAATATCATATAGAAGCCAATGTCACACAGGATATGACCTTTCCAAAAGCAGAGATTCCTCCGGGGGCCGTAGCTGCCAGGGTGTATTATGCATGCCTGGAGGAGGGCATAGCCCTGGATAACCGTATGCAGATTGAATATGGAAAGCTTCCCACCTATTATCACCCTTACCATTCAAAGCAAATCCCATTGCCTGATTTAGAAAAGGGCAGCTTTGTTATCCTTCAGAATAAAAAGCTGGAGCTTAATAAGGGCAGCAGGACAGAGCTTCTTCCAATAACACTTCCGTATATCGGGAAGGGTAATACGATATCCTTAAAGTCTCCGGATTGTGAGCTGTGGATATCCATGAAAAAGACGGAAAAATCCATTAAATACAAGGGAGCATACGGTATCCGGTGGAATACCCTGGACCGTAATCCCGTATGTGAGCGTGTGGGAGATGCCAAGGGGCTTACCTTTAATGGAGTGATTAATTTCACCCGCATGACACCTTACGAGAATGATTTTGACCGGATCTATCCCTGGTCGCATATGAAGCTGTGCAGTGTAAGGCTGAATGAGGACGGTACGAGAAAAATAATATACAGTGATGATGCGGATTTTCGCAGAGACGGAAGTACCGGCAATGTGATGGTTGAGATTCCGAAATTCTATTGTAAGCGGGAAGTGATTGATAATTACGAATATCTGTGGATCAGCGGGACTAAGCGGGAAGGCTATTCACTGGATCCCTCCTTTGTTACCGCAGGAGGAAGTATCGATCATATTTATATCAGCGCATACTTTGCAAGAATAAAGAACAAAAAGCTATACAGCACCAGTAACTCATATCCGCTGATTAATAAATCCCATATACAGTTGAAGCAGCTTGCGGCAGACTCGGAGGGGGTTCAGTTATGTGATCTGCCGGCGGTACTGACGATCCAGCGCCTGTTTCTGGTAGAGACGGCAATCCTGGATTCCCAGTCCGTCTTTACCGGCAATGTGCATCTTCCTTACCTTTTAAAGGATAAGAATTCCTCCCTCTATGCGCAGATATCGGAACAGAATACAAACCGTATCATCGTAAGGAAAACCGATGCAACAAGCAGATTCTGCGTTGGTGATGCGGTATCCGTACTGAATTCCTGGAAGGAATATATCAATAAGCCTAAGATTTTTCAAAGGGAGATCAAAGCAATTAACGATTTCGGAGAGGAAGCCTATGAGATCATCTTCTCCGGAGAGCCGGCGGATATCGTAAAGCAGGAAACCGGAATCACCTGTATTCCGGGTAAAAACGGAAGAACGGACCAGCTTCCCTATACCACGGGCTCCACAGGTGCTCTGAGCGGGCATTCCTCCTTTAAATACCGCGGAATTGAAAATCTGTGGGGGAATGTATCCGTAATACTGGATAACGCGTATGTCAGAAATTCGGATCT
Organism: Bacillota bacterium; assembly: GCA_023424995.1. Lineage (GTDB taxonomy): Bacteria > Bacillota > Clostridia > Lachnospirales > Lachnospiraceae > Mobilitalea. The sequence goes on from JAFADH010000079.1 coordinate 19,874, forward strand.
ATATATCAGGTTTCCCACGGGCGAAGAGAAAAAGCTCGGGTTTAAGCTGCCGGAACAAAAGGTCGATCTGTCACCGAAGCAGTTCGGGGATCCTTCCAATATGATCGTACGAAGGATGGGATATGATAAGGAGAATCCGCTGATCATGTTCCCCGGTGAAATCGGAGAGGGTGCATTTACCACTTGCTATTATTGTGATGCATGGTATAATCGTGCACAGGAAGATGTCGCTTATATCCTCACTTATGGAGGAGCCTGGGATAATAAAGGCTATGCCGGAATTTTCAACTTCCGTGCCAGCTTTACAGACAGTAAGAAAATGCCATACAACGGTGCCCGAATTATGATACGGTAAGAAACTGATATCCGCTGCCTCATGATGTAAATTGACAGGAGAAGATGCGAAATTGAAAGTAGGAGTTATTACATTCCACAATACCAATAATTATGGTGCTACGCTGCAGGCCTGGGCGCTGCAGAAGGTTTTAAAGGATTTTGGATTAGATGCAGGCGTTATTCATTATCATCCGGAGGCTATTGACGGACTTTATGATCCGCTGCAGGGAACGGCCGGCTTTCGGCGTATGCTGAAAAAGTTCGTCATTACCCGGAAGAATCCGGACAGCTTGATACGCTATCAGAAATTTCAAAACTTTTTAACCAGGAAATTCAAGCTGATGGGAGATTACCGTACTTATGAAGAGCTGCAGGCAGCGAAGCTGAATCTGGACGCCTATATCACAGGCAGTGACCAGGTATGGAATCCGGAGCATATCGGCGGCTTTGACCCGGCCTATTATCTGGACTTCGCAGAACCGGGGAGCAGAAAGATTGCTTATGCGGCCAGCGTGGGCAGTGATTACATTCATCCGAGGTATAAAGAGGATATGCGTAAATCACTTTCCTCGTATTCCGGGATCTCCGTACGGGAACACAGCATTAAGGAAGAGGTCCAGGAGCTGACCGGGATTCCCGTTAAGACAGTGCTGGATCCCACCATGCTGTTAATGAAAGAAGATTATGAGGAGATAAAGGCTGCCAGTCCCATCAAGGAACCTTATATCCTTGTTTATATGATTGAGGGGAATGAACAGGTAATATCCCTGGCGAATACTATCTCAATCTCCTTAGGGCTGCCGGTCATCCAGAGAAGACCGGAAAAGGGACTGACGAATCAGTTACCGCCCTTCTGCACAGCCGATGCAGGCGAATTCCTGGGCCTGGTGGAAGGGGCATCCTATGTCATTACGAATTCCTTCCATGGAACCGTATTTTCCATCCTGTACGAGAAACCCTTCGTATCCGTGCTTCATTCCGGTACCGGCAGCGGAACCGTGGATCTTCTTACCCAACTGGGCTTAGAATCGCATATATTGTATGATCCGGCTGATTTCAAGGATTTTTCCATGTTTCAGACAGAAGATCCTAAGTCTCTTCATATTCAGATGGAAAAATTAAAGAAATATTCTACAGAATTCCTGGTCAACAGCCTTGAATTATCGGACCGATATACAAATGTCCAATGTCCGACGAAGCTTCCGAAGGAGATGTGCTATGGCTGCAACGCCTGTGTGGAGATCTGCAGTGCCGGTGCCATTCATATGGAAGAGGACGCGGAAGGCTTCCTCTATCCGGTAGCGGATACCGCAAAATGCACAGACAACGGTATGTGCAGAAAAGTCTGCATCCGAAAAGAACCACAGACAGTTACATATGAGTCGTCTTTTCCGAGAGCCTTTATTGCATATAACAAAGAGAATGAGATTCGCAAGAGCAGCAGCTCAGGAGGAATATTTCCCGCTCTGGCACAATATGTCATTGAAGAAAAGAAGGGTGTTGTCGTGGGTGTCCGCTTTGATGATAATATGAATGCGGCAGCGGATGTGGCAGAGACCCTGGAGGAAGCAAGAGCCTTCAGCGGTTCAAAATATGTGAAAAGTGAATTCGGCGGAATATTCCATAAGATAAAGGAGCTTCTGACGGAAGGACGCTATGTTCTTTACTCGGGGCTTCCCTGTGAATGCGCGGGTCTGCGGGCATTCCTCCAGAGGGATTATGATAATCTGGTCATCTGTGAATTACTGTGCCACTCAGCACCTTCCCCGAAGGTGTTCAGACAGTACGTGAATTATCTGAGTGACCGTTATAAATCCCAGGTTGTAAATATCCGTTTCCGCGGCAAGGACAGGGGCTGGAAGCGAAGTGACTGTGAGACTGTGATTACCCTGGCCAACGGCAAGACCCGCAGGCATCTTACCTACGAGGATATCTATTACAGAGCCTTTGTGAACGGATGTATCTCCAGGCCCTGCTGCAGCAATTGCGGCTATACCTTCCTGAACAGGGCCGGCGATTTGACCATAGGCGACTGCTGGAGCGTATCGAAGGTGGCCCCCAGAATGTATGATAACAAGGGAGTGAACATGGTCCTGGTGAATAATCGGAAGGCGCTTAAGGTATTCCGGGCTGTGAAGGAACATTTGAAATTTGTGGAACGGACTGCGGAGGAAGTGTTCAGAAGAAACCATAAAAAATCCACCGAGGATAAGAGACAGCGGATTGCTTTCTTTTGTGAGCTGGATCAGAAGCCAATTGATGAGCTGTTGGAGGATTATGGTGATTAGGTGCATGATTTAGTTTGACGGCAAAGATATAGATAGTGTACGGAAGCGGGGTATCCCCTTTGGAAACATCCTGTCAAGACCATGCTTGTACTC